>JBBWWE010000145.1:0-7979 GCA_050256595.1 Planctomycetota bacterium | reverse complement strand
CTCTGAGTGGCGATGCTTCTGGTGATGCGATCGGAACCGAAATCGATCTGATCCTCAACTGGGCGTGCACCGATGCGACCTCCATGGAGATCGGATACGCCAGTTACACCGATGACGATGCTACTGCTGGCGGCGCCGATGAAGATTTCTTCTACCTCGGTACTGGCTGGAGTTTCTAAGAAAACCGTGCTGCGGGGGAACCCCGCGTCCCGGATTTTGACGTTTGCTGGAGCGGGGACGTGCGCCTTGGGTGCGCGTCCTCGTTCCCTTTTTATGCCCAGATTTATTCCCAGAGCCATCGTTCCTCTTGCCAGAACTTCTTTTCTCGGCAGGATGTTCTTCAACGGGTGGGAAACCTGGGGGCGCGTCACGCCCAGGGTTAGGGAGTGATCATGAATCGTATCCTTTACATTGTGCTGGCTCTGGCGGTGCTGACCCTGGTCCCGGTCACAGCAGTGGCCGACGGTCATCTCGATCTACAAACAGATCTCCGGTTGCGCTGGGAATACTCGAGTCCCTGGAACCCCGGTGACTCGGGCGACACCGTCACCCTGATGCGCACCAACGTCGCGATGGCCACTGATTTCTCCGACAACATCCGTTTCTCGCTAGGGATTCGTGATTCTCGTTCTCTCTCTGGCCAGGATGAACTGGATGATCCGGCGATCGGGATCGGCGATCCGGTGGTCAGTGCCCTGCACGTGCAACTCGCGGACCTGAGCGGGCTGCACGACTCTCTCGGGTTTCTCTCCGGCTGGAGTCTGGGATTGGGTCGTTCTGAACTGCCGAACTACGACAATGGACGGATCATACATAGTTCCGAGTGGAGCAACGTTGGTCCTGTAACTTCCGATGGTTATCACCTGGCGAGTCAGTTTCTCGACGGAGCCCTCGATCTGAACATTCACTACCTGACGCTGGCCAAGGATCCGACCGCCGGCGCCGGCTCTGGTGATCACTTCGACGGCGCCCACCTCGCTGTCGATTCGCTGCCTTTCATCGAGGCGAGCTTTTACTACTGGAAATATCGTGCGGATCTCGCCAATGCTGCAGCCGCGGCCGCGCTCGACATCAACATCGCGGATCCCGGCAGTTCGAGGGAGGATACCTACGGGTACTTCTTCAGGCTGCGCGATGGAATCATCCCGCGTGTTGGATTGACCTTCGAGTATGCGCTCCAAGAAGGGTCCCGTTACGATGCCGGCCCCGATGATGCGATCAAGAAACTCGATTCGCTCTACTTCGCTTTAGAAGGCACCTATGACATGCCACAAACACCGGGGTTCTGGGATCTTCTATGGCGAGCCGGCCACATCATGGCGACAGGCACCTCTCCCGGAGCGACCCGGGATGAAGCGTTCCAGTCCGTCTTCGGCACCCCCCACGGCACCCATGGCATCGCCGACGTGGTCGATAACAGCAATGTTCGGGATACCTACTTCGGCTTCTCGACGGCGCTCTCCGAAGCAGACGTGGCACTCACCTTCCACAACCTGCGGGCGGATCGGGACGAAAACTGGGGAAACGAGATCGATCTGGTGGTGGGTCATCAACTCGGAGAGTTGCTCGACCTTGAGCTGGGTGTGGGCAAGTTCACCTCTACCACCAGTCTGAGGGACAGCACCAACTTCTTCTATGCCCAGACGCACTGGCAGTTCTAGCGTCTCGCGAGGTTAGCCACAGACACGAGCAAGGGGAGCAGACGCGCTAGCGTCTGCTCCCCTTGCTCTTCTATCCATCTATCCAGTCGAGGCCTGTGTGATCTCGAATCAGAAGACGGTGAACTCATCGAGTGGCCACAGTCGCATCAAAACCTTACCGCGGATCGATTCGACCGGGATGATTCCGAACTGGCGGCTGTCGCGACTCTGCGGACGATTGTCACCGAGCATGAACAGGTGGCCGGGCTTGACCACCGTGACCTCGCCGGGGCGATTGGGAAACAGGGTGCGGTGGATGTAATCCTCCTGCAGAGCCACTCCGTTGATGAGGACCTGGTCACCGACCAGCTCGACCTCGTCGCCGGCGACGGCGATGATGCGCTTGATGAGGTTCTTCGATGGGTCTTCCGGAGAGGCAAAGATGATCAGGTCGCCGCGCTCCAGGTCTCCCAGCACCGGGCGGATCTTGTCGACCACCACCCGTTCTCCATCGTGAAGGGTCGGTTCCATCGAGTGTCCGCTGACCGCGTAAACCTGGGTGACGAAGGTATGGAGACCCCATGCCAGCGGGAAGGCGATGGCGATGACCAGCAGGCCTTCGAGCAGCAGTCGCTTGAGAGGTGAAATTTTGCGCTTGTTCGAGTCCGCTGACCCGTTCGAATCGTCGAGCGAATCGAGTGAGTCGTTGGGCGATTGGAAACCTGTCATTGACTCGGCTCCTCCTCGATCGGAGTTTCTGGCGATTCCGTGCCGTTCGGCTCCATTTTGCCGGCGCTGATCTTCTCCTGCAAATCCAGCCACTGTCGCCAGGGATGAGGATCGGGCCCGAGGTCCTTACCGGTGAGTTTGACCAGTTCCTGGTGGACCGATTCGCCCATCTTCGGATCTCCGGTTGCCAGTGAGTGGATCAGGATCCGGATCGCCCCGATGTGCTGCAGGCCCGGCTGGAGCCGCAACAGGGCCCGAGCCAGGGCCGACTGGCGCTTGCGCGTCAGGATGCCGAGGAAGTGCTCCCACAGCAGGCCTACCAGCACCAGTACCAGTGCACCTCTGAGCAGTACCTCGGGGCCTCCAGCGAGTTCTGAGGCGGCCTCATAGACCCCCAGGCCGGGGTCGAGCACGATCAGCAACATGATCCCCTGGCTCAGTAGCCACAGGTTCCGTAATGCAGTGGTGAGGGCGATCAGCGTCTTCATCGGCTCCTAGTGACGGAAATGTCTCTCTCCAGTGAACACCATGGCGATTCCGGCTGCATCCGCGACCTCGATCACCTTCTTGTCGCGAATCGAGCCTCCCGGCTGGATCACAGCGGCCACTCCCGCCTCGATGGCAGCTTCCACTCCATCAGGGAACGGGAAGAACGCATCCGAGGCGAGCGAGGATCCGTTCGCACGCTGGCCTGCTTTTGTACAGGCGATGTGGACCGCATCGACGCGGCTCGGTTGACCGGCACCGACTCCTGTCACGGCGCGCTGGTTGGCCAGCAGGATTCCGTTCGAACGGACATGAGGCAGAACTCTCCAGCCAAACAGCAGGTCTTGCCATTGCTCATCGGTCGGCTGGCACTTCGTGACCACCTCGAACTGATCGCGTCCACGTAGCGGCCGATCCCTGGTCTGGAGCAGCATCGCTCCCGGCACCGAACGGATCTCGACCGCGACGGAATCTTGCTGGTTCGTCTCACCGCCCTCGAGCATGCGACAGGAACGTCCCCATTTTACCCCATCGCGGAGCGCCTCGCGGGCCCCGGGCAGGAACTCGGGAGCGTGAATCACCTCGAAGAACAGATCCTTGGTCGCCAGTCGCTTTGCTAGATCTACATCAAGTGGTTCGGAGAGTGCCAGGATACCGCCGTAGGCGCTGATCGGATCGCCCGCCAGGGCGGCCTCGAAAGCCTCGGCACTACTCTGGCGCTCTGCAGCGCCGCACGGAAGGCAATGCTTGACCACCACCGCGGCCGGTCCTTGCAGACCACGACAGCATTCGATCGCTGCCGATGCATCGAGCAGATTGTTGTAGGACAGTTCCTTGTCGCCAGAGCAGGTCGCCTCGGCGATGGAAAATGCATCGCCATCGTTTCGGCGGTACCAGGCGGATTGTTGATGCGGATTTTCGCCATAACGAAGTTCCCCGATGCGCGTCCATTGCTCGGTCACCGCTTCGGGGAATGCGCCCTCTGCTTGCTGACCGAGCCAGTTGGAAATGGACCCGTCATAGGCAGCGGTACGGCGAAACGCCTCGAGCGCCAGGTCCTTGCGAGTGGCAGAACAGATCGACCCGCCGGTTTCTTTCAGTTCACCGATGATGGATGGGTAGCGATCCGGTTCCACGACCACCGCCACATCGTGGTGATTCTTTGCTGCAGCACGCACCATCGCGGGACCACCGTTGTCGATCTGCTCGACAGTGTCCTCGAACGATGCCCCGGCGGCGACGGTTCGCTCGAAGGGGTACAGGTTCACCACCAGCAAGTCGATGGGAGTGATCCCGTGTTCCTCGCACGACTCCATATCGCCGGCTTCCTGTCTTCGGGCGAGCAGGCCACCATGGATCCTCGGGTGCAGCGTCTTGAGGCGCCCGGCCATCATCTCCGGGAAACCGGTGACGTCTTCGACCGCCCGGACCTCCACGCCTCCCTCGCGCAAGGCGGCAGCAGTGCCGCCCGTCGATAGGATTTCGATGCCCATCTCTGCCAGAGAAGAGCACATCTCGACGATACCGCTCTTGTCACTGACGGCGACAAGAGCCCGCCGGATGGGGCGTAGATCCAGATCTTCCGATGGGGTGAGGGTCATCTCTGATGAGCCTTTCCGGCACTCGAGAACAGTTATAGGAGTCCGATCCACTTGCGGGGATGATCCGGTTTGGCTCCCCGTGGCTCCTTTTCCGGATGCTCGGGGGTTGAAACAGAGATCCTAGCCCGGTTCCCTGTGGTGGTCCAGCAAGGCGAGGGGGGAAGTTGTGAAACGGATGGACTGGAATGCAGATCTCGGCCGGATCGTTCTGAGTTTCTCCTACGATAAGATGCTCATCGAAGAGGTCAAGTCGATCGCCGGTCGAAAGTGGCATCGCGATCACAAGTTCTGGAGCGTTCCGCTCGAAAGTGCCGGCGAGGCTGCGCGGGTGCTGATACCACTGGGCTTCGAGACAGCAAAGGATCTGGAAAAACTGCTCACCGGTGAGGTCGAAGGATTGGCCGGGATGGCTCGATCGGCAACGGATCCCGCCCCCGATCCTGGTGATCCGCAAGCCGATGGCTGGACCGTATCTCGTCTCAACGAAACGGTACGCGAGGCACTCCAGCTTTCGGTTCCGCGCAGCATCTGGCTGGTCGGTGAGGTTCTCGAGTTCGATCGCAACCAGCATCGCGAGAATATCTTCTTTCGCATCGTCGAGAAGCAGCAAGACGATGACAAACCCAGGGCTTCGGTGACGGCGATTATCTGGCAGGGCCAACGACAGAAGGTGCTCGATCGATTCGCCGAAACCGGATCCGATCTGGAGGATGGCCTGCAGATCCGCATCAAGGTTCGCGTCGATCTGTATGTCGGGACCGGGTCTTTTCAGGTCGTGGTCGAAGATATCGATCCGTCCTACACACTTGGCGAGATCGCTCGTCGGCGTGAGCGCATCCTCGCCGAGATCAGAAAGAAGGGTCTTACAGACCAGAATCAGTCCCTACCCTGGCCCGAGATTCCGCTGCGCATCGGAGTGATCACCTCACCGGGCAGCGATGCCTGGAAGGATCTGATCGATGAACTGGCCAACTCCGGATTCTCCTTCGACGTGAGTCTCTTCGGTGTTCACGTCCAGGGTGAGCGTACCGAGCAGGATGTGCTGACGGCGCTGTCCTATTTCGAGCAGCGCGCCACTGACTATGACGTCGTGCTTTTGATTCGTGGTGGCGGATCGCGAGCGGATCTGCTCGCCTTCGACAGTTTGCCACTGGCGGTGGCGGTGGCGCAGCATCCGTTGAAGATCGTCATCGGCATCGGCCACCAGGCAGATCGATCGGTGCTCGACGAGTTGGCACATTCTGAAAAGACTCCGACTGCGGTCGGGCAACTCCTCATCCAGCGTGTCAGTGATTCGTGGCTGACGATCAGAGATCGTGTTGCCAGGATCATGTTGTCGGCGAGTCGGTCACTGCAAACGCTGAACTCTGATTTGCAATGGCTCCAGAGTCGCGTCAGTCAAGGCATCGAACTGGCGGTCTCTGAACAAAAGAGGTCATTGCAGGCACGTGCAGGCACGCTGAAATCTTCCGCCTTTGGCCAGATCGGTGAGGTGCGCGGTGGGTTACGTGCCGAGCGTGATCGTCTGATCTCTGGCGGCTGGAGATCGCTTCGTATTCAGCAGGATCGATGGCAAAGGACATCCGAATCGCTGCGCCATTGTGCTCACCAGAGTTTTGCTCGTGAGCAAGAAAGATGGAGTGCTCGCAACGGACAGCTCCGAGCCGCCGATCCGATGCGGATTCTGTCGCGCGGATTCGCCTGGGTGCGAGGGGAATCGGGAAAAACGATCCGCTCCATCGGCGATTCAAAGACAGGTGAGATGCTCGAGGTGCAGATCCGGGATGGGGTCATCGATGCCCGGGTTGAAAGATCGCGTAAGGACCCCCCGGCGGGTCTGTCGCACTAGCCCGAAGGTGGCTAGACTGGTTTCTGGACAGCCAAGTGGAGAAACGAGGACTCGATGAGTGCCAAGAAGGTCCCTGGATATCGGGATGCAACCCGCGAGATCGATGAGATTCTGCGTCGAATCGACGATGCCGATGAGATCGATGTCGATGCACTCGCCGATGATGTCGAACGTGCTGCCAGGTTGCTCGAGATCTGTGGTGACAAACTCAAGGCGGCAGAGGTGCGCGTACGAGAGGTGTCCCAGCGGCTCGACGAGGAAGAAGAAGACGAAGACGACGACGAAGACCAATAGGAAGAAGACCACCATGTCACTGGTCGTTGTAGGAACCGTTGCTTTCGATAGCATCCAGACTCCTGGTGGATCCATCGAGGAAGCGCTCGGCGGATCTGCGGTTCATTTTTCCCTCGCCGCAGCATTTTTTGGACCGGTCCAGCTGGTCGGAGTGGTGGGGGAAGATTTCCCGGAGGATCGCCATCGAATTCTGCGAGACCGCGGAGTCTGTACCCGCGGTCTTGAGGTGGTTGCCGGTGGGTTCACCTTTCGCTGGTCAGGGAAGTACTTCGAGGACATGGATCGTCGCGAGACTCTCAGCACGGAGCTCAACGTAATCGAGAATTTTCAGCCGACGCTGCCGGAATCATATCGTGACGCGACTTTCCTCTTTCTGGGCAATGGCCCTCCCTTGACGCAGGCCAGCGTGCTCGAGCAGATGGCGCGGTCTCCTTTCACCGTTGTCGACACGATGGATTTGTGGATCAACAACGCCCGTACTGATCTTGAGCAACTGGTCGGTACAGTCGATGCGCTGGTTCTCAACGACGAGGAGGCTTTTCTCATCAGCGACGAGAAGAACCTGGTGATGGCGGGCAGAAAGATTCGCGAGATGGGGCCAACCTACGTCATCGTGAAAAAGGGTCAGCACGGCGCGATGATCTTTCATGATGGCGGAGAAATGGCTCTCCCCGCATTTCCGCTGGCCGATGTGATCGATCCCACCGGGGCCGGAGATTCCTTTGCCGGTGGCATGATGGGATCTCTGATGAGAAGTGCCGGAACCGATCTCGATTCGCTGAGGGTAGCGGTTGCCTGGGGGACTGTCACCGCGTCCTTCTGCTGCGAAGGATTCGGCGTCGATGGTCTCCTGGGGGTCGATGGAACCGCCCTGCAGAAGC
This sequence comes from Planctomycetota bacterium, assembly GCA_050256595.1. Lineage (GTDB taxonomy): Bacteria > Planctomycetota > UBA8108 > UBA1146 > UBA1146 > UBA1146. Next base: position 499 of record JBBWWE010000145.1, on the reverse strand, counting down.
GCTTCGATCTCTATCGCAAGATGCTCGATCTGGGACCGGTGGAGGTTCTTCTGTAACTGTCCGGAGGGCAGATTTGAGGAGGCTCTATCAAATCCATCGAGGATCTCGCCGCCTATCATCAGCCGATCACGGATCTGTTCGCACAACCGGACTGTCGCGAGGATTGGTTGCAACACGCACTCTCTTCAGAGCAAGTGAGTAGATTCGAGCAGCAGGGCTTCCTTGCCGGGATTCCAGTGCTCGACAGCGACCAGGTGCAATGCCTTCGCCAACAACTCGAGCGATTGATGGACCCGGCGCACCCGGGAAACGATCTCTTCTACGAATACCACGTCGATGAATCGGACGATCCCAATACGGTGTTGTTTCATGCTCTCGGTGGGTGGCGCATCGAAAAGGGATTTCATGATCTCCTCTTCAGCCCCGCTATCCGGATGGCTTCTTACCAACTGCTTGGCTCGTCGGTTCGCTTTTTTCACGATCAACTGTTCTGCAAGCC
>JBBWWE010000144.1:0-6762 GCA_050256595.1 Planctomycetota bacterium | reverse complement strand
TGCATCCGCTTCGTTTGCTTGCCCGCTCGGTCCTGCCACTTATCTCGGAGTGACATGGAACTCCGATGAGGATGTTCTTTACTGGCTCATCAACGACCAGGGAACTCGCTATCTCGTCACCTCCAGTTCCGGAGGAACTCTGATCTCCCAGACGGCCGTCACGGCGCCCGCAGGAGTTCTGACCATCAGTGGCCTGACCTGGAACCCCCAGACCGGCAACTACTGGACCAACGACGTGCAAAATGACACCTACCTCGAACTGCTTGCGGATGGAACCTTCACGGGAGCCAGTTTCGGTAATCCCGAAGCAGAAGCCGGCGGAGCAGGAGCTTACGGTCTGGGTTTGACCTCGGTACTGGATCCGATCACCGGAGAATACCTGCTCGACATTGCCGTCGGACCACCTTCTGCTCAGAGAACCAATCAGGTCGTCCGAGTTGATGAAACCGGTGCCGAAGAAGGACTCTTCTTCCCGCTGGCAAGCATCAACTCGCTGACCGGTTACATCACAGGAATCGCCTGGACCGAAAATGGCAGCTGGGGCGGACCGAGCGATTTCATCGTCGATCTGGACAACAATCTCGTCGTCGAAGTGCCGGTTCCCAATCCAAATGCACCATCCATCACGACTATCGTTTGCACGGCAGATGGTGACGACAATGTCACCATCCAGTGGATCAATCCAATCACCTACTCCAACATCAACATCTCCCGTGACGGTGAGTTAATCGCTGAACTGGGGCCAGGGATCGAATCCTATTTCGATGAGGATCTCGACTCGGGCACTCATGACTACCAGGTGAAACCGGTACCCGCCAGTGGTGTCGATCTTCCCGCCGCAGCATGTAGTGTCGTGGTTGGCTTCGGACGATTGCTCGGTTCAGCTCCTCATGCAGGCAGTACCGCTGGACCCTCGACGATCATCGAGAGCAGCGACCAGTTACTGGTCGCGGACGAATCCGGACTCACTGCCTGGCTGTACCAGAAGGACCTGACGTTGGATGGCAGCATCCCCGGTCCATTCAGTAACCAGGTAACACTCGTCGGATTGGCGTGGAACTCGACCAACGATACTCTCGCCTGGCTCACTGACAGTGGCGATATGCGAATCACCGATCTGTCGGGACTGGAACTATCAGCGGCAACACTGCAGGCTCCTTCAGGTGGAATACTTGGTGAAATCACCTGGTCCTCCTTCCTCGGGAGTTTCATCGGAATCGATCGTTCCTCCGTCGAACTCTTCGAGTTCGACGCCAATGGTTCCACCGGGGCATCGACGATGCAGCCCCCCTCGACTGCCACAGGGCCTGCGGCTTTCCTCGGAGGAATTGCCGCCAGAGATGATTCGATGAGCCTTGTTGTCGACGTGGCGCTGGGCTCAGCCCTGGACAATGGCATCGCTCGTATCGAGCGATCGGTCGATGGAGCGGCAGTGGGCCTCGGTTTCGATCTGGCTCCGTCTGCCAACTCGGGCGAAATCGTCAGCCTGAGCAGCTCTGAATCGGGACCCTTCTCGGGGCCGGTTTCTTATGTGGTCGGAAGAGACACGGGCACCATCTACCTGCTATCGGCGAATCTCGCCGGTACCGGGTCCGATTTCATCCGCGGCGAAGTCGTCGCAGATGGTTCGCTGAATCTGGTCGATGTGACCCAGATGCTGCTCTTGTTGTTCGATCCGAACCAGGATCCGAGCGAATGTCCGGACTCCCTCGACACCAACGATGATGGCCTGTTCAACATCGCCGATGCCGTTTCTCTGCTGGCATACCTGTTCCAGGGCGGTTCGATCCCGCCCTCCCCGAACGGAGCCTGCGGTTCGGATGACACCATCGACAACCTGACCTGCCAGCAGTTCGACGGCTGCTAGACAGGAATCGAGGTCACGACAAGAACGCCTCCACCGTCAATCGACGGTGGAGGCGTTCTTTTTTCATACCGTGTTGCCACCTATGGCGATAGTGCTTCGACCAGCAACGGAAGCGAAACATCGAGCCGATAGTCGACCGAGGAGTGATCGTCATCGAATTCCTCGTAGACGTGAGGAATCTCCAGTTTCTCCATCTTGCTCGATAGAATTCTTGATCCGTGATGGAGTCTGAACTGATCGCGAAAACCACAATCGATGAAGATCAACTTGAGCGATCTCAAAGCATCGGCATATTCATCCACCATCTGAACCGGATCGTGCGCCAACCAGCATTGCCATCGCTGTTCGATGATCTCTCCGGTCTCGAGATCGAAGGGAAGATGATACTCGCCCGGATTTTCGTGGTCTGGATCATAAAAGGCGGCCATGGCAAGGGTCATGAGAGTCATCACATCGGATCCTCGATGTTTGACCTTGGCACGGAACTTCTTGAGAAACTGGTCGCGTCCTCCGCATTTTCGCAACACATCCAGTGTCGCCGGAAAATCGGGCAGATAACCGTAAGGGAAATACATATCTCCGCTGTGACAGGCGATCGCTCCCCATGTGTCCGCATACTTCATGCCATGGACGATGGCTCCGTATCCTCCTGATGACTTTCCGAACACACCGCGATGATCGCGCGATGCCAGCGTCTTCCAACCTCCATCGATGAAGGGCACCAGTTCTTCGACCAGATATTGCGCCCATCGACCCACCGCAGGGGAGTCGATGTACTGGTTTCCGCCGAGGGCGGTGAAACCATCCGGCATCGCCACGATGCAGGGAGCCATCTGATCGCTACCGACAAGACGATCGAGTCGTTCTGGCAAATTCTCGGTGAAGGCTGACCAGCCGGTGTGCTTCAAACCACTACCTGTGAACCCGGCGAGATCCACCAGCAACGGGTATCGGCGCTCCTCATCGGGTGCATATCCGGGAGGAGTCCAGATCGCCACCTGACGCAGCGGTGAATCCCCGAGTGGATTTCCTTCCAGCTTCTTGGATCGGTGCTCAACCACCTCGACGGTGCCCTGGTCGGAGTCGAATCTGCGCAATTCAGACCCATCCTTTCCGCAGGTCTCGGTGATTCCAGCTCCTGCAGCGGTTAGAATCTCCCTCCAGGAGGGTGCGGGCAACCGCCAAGTTGCTCTCCAGCGAAGGGAAATCGATGACCGAGCAGACTGCATACCCCCGCCGCTACCTCGAAATGGAATTCAAACCGACCGATCTCGATTCCATCCAGGAAGTCTACGGGGCTCTCCTCGAGCGCGAAATCGCTGATCTTGAATCGCTCGAGTGCTGGTGCCGCGACTGGAGTGAGGTCGATTCAACGATTGCCGAGGAAGGTGCTCGCCGCTTCGTCCAGCACACCTGCTACACCGACGATGCGGAAGTCACCGAGAAATACATGGAATGGATCGAGAAGATCCAGCCGATCCTCAAGAAGATCAGTTTCGACATGGATCGAAAGTTCATCGACTCACCGGCGGTCGATCAACTTCCCGAGCAAGAATTCGGGATCTGGGTGAAATCGGTCCGTAACGGAGTAGAACTGTTCCGCGATGAGAATATTCCCCTGCAAACCGAAGAGACCAAACTCGACGCGAACTACGACGAGACGATCGGTGCGATGTCGATCGAGTTCGACGGAGAGGCAAGAACTCTGCCCTACATGGGCAGAATCCTGGAAGAGACGGATCGCGACCGAAGAGAACAGGCATTCAGGGCCACCTGGGATCGAGTCCTGGCGGACGAGGACAAGATCCAGGGGATCTTTGATCGACAGGTTGAACTTCGCCATCAGATGGCACTCAACGCAGGATTCGATGACTACCGGGCATTGCGCTTCCGGCAACTGGAAAGATTTGACTACGAACCGGAGGATTGCCTGGAGTTCCACGACTCGATCGAGTCGGTGATCCTTCCTCTGGTCAAGGAACGGCTACAAAAGCGCAAGGAGATGCTCGGAGTCGATTCGCTTCGTCCGTGGGATACGGCGGTCGATCCTCAGGGGAGAGCACCACTTCGCCCCCTCGAAGGAGGCGTGAATCTGGTCGAAGGCTGCCGTCAGATCTTCACCAAGGTCCATCCCGATCTGGACCAGATGTTCCGCATTCTCATCGATGGCGACCTGCTCGATCTGGACTCCCGCAGTGGCAAGGCACCCGGCGGTTACCAGTGCACCTACCACGAGATCCGCAAACCCTTCATCTTCATGAACTCCGCCGGTAAGCAAGGAGATGTAGAAACGCTACTACACGAGGGAGGGCACGCATTCCATTTCATCGAGTCACGGGATCTCGAATTGATCGCCAACCGTGGCGCTCCCATCGAGTTCTGCGAGGTCGCTTCGATGGCGATGGAACTGCTCGGCAACCCCTACCTGGATGTCTTTTACGACGATGAAGCCCAGATCACCCGGGCGCGCATCGAGCACCTCGAGGGGATCATCAGCCTCTTTATCTGGGTCGCGATGATCGACTCCTTCCAGCACTGGATCTACACCAACCCCGGACACTCCAGAGATGAACGCAAGGCCTCCTGGCTCGCCATCATGGATCGGTTCAACACCGGAGTGATGGACTGGAGCGGAATCGAGGAGATCCGCGCTCATCGCTGGTTGCGACAGAGCCATCTGTTCGGAGTTCCGTTCTACTACGTCGAGTACGCGATGGCTCAACTGGGCGCTCTTCAGGTGTGGAGAAACCATCGCCAGGATCCGGATAATGCAATCCGGCTCTACCGTGAAGGATTGTCACTGGGTAATACGCGATCTTTGCCCGAACTCTACGAAGCAGCGGGAGTTCGATTTGATTTCTCCCGCAACATCCTGGAAGAACTGATGATGATGGTGCGTGAAGAAATCGATACCCTGGAAAAATCCTGAATCGCAACGAACTGCTTTCGACAAGGAGAACGAATTGAAAACTGTAACAACTCTGAGTCTGTTGTTCTTGATGATGTTGCTCATCCCCGTAACAGGAGTCGCACTCCCATCGGGAGATGGCGATGACGCGAAGACTGTCGAGAGTGATTCTGCCATCAAGGGATGCCGGGCATATATCGCCGAACAAACCGCTGCCGGCCGCATCAAGAAGGACACTCCCGGCTGGAAGTCACGTCTTCCTAAATTTCCGCGGGTCACTTTTCAAGAGCAGGCCACATACGTCTGGAAGTTGAAGACCAATCACGGCGAGATCGAAATCGAATTCCTGCCGAAAGTGGCTCCCAACCACGTCGCCAACTACATCTACCTGACCGAACTGGGATTCTTCGACGATTTGATCTTCCACAGGGTGATCCCGCGCTTCATGGCCCAGGGTGGCTGCCCTCAGGGCAGCGGACGGGGCAATCCTGGATACCGATTCGAGGGCGAGTTCGATGCCCAGGTCAGGCATGACCGCAAGGGTCTGCTGTCGATGGCCAATGCCGGTCCTGGCACCGATGGCAGTCAGTTCTTCCTCACCTTCGTCCCGACTCCCCATCTCGATGGCAAACACACCATCTTCGGACGGGTCCGCTCCGGCCATGCGGCCAGTTTGGTCACCCTCGCTGCTCTGGAAAAGCTGGGATCACGCTCCGGTCGGACAACCGAGAGACTGGTCATCGAAAAAGCTTCGCTTTCCGTCGAGATGAAGCCTTCACCCAAGAAAACTGAACCAAAGAAACCTGAACCAAAGAAAGATCCAGAAAAGAAGGAGAAACAATGAGTAGCAGCGCTGAAACCGTAGCCGCGATGCGAGGTGCCATCGCCGCTCTCAAGGAAGCCGGTGAAATCGACACCAGTTCCTCCGGTTGGAAAAACTCTCTTCCGAGATTCCCCGAAACTGCAGTGGCTGCAGATGCGGACATCTACTGGGTCGTCGAAACAAACCTCGGTAAGGTCAAGGTCAAACTGATGCCGGACGTCGCTCCCAATCACGTGCGCAACACGATGTACCTGTCGGAGTTGGGGTTCTACGACAATCTCACCTTCCACCGTGTCATCACCGGGTTCATGGCGCAGGGAGGATGTCCCAGTGGCAACGGCATGGGCGGACCCGGCTATCATTTCGACGGAGAGTTCTCCCCGGCAGCGCGTCATGACCGTAAAGGTTTGCTGTCGATGGCCAATGCCGGACCGGGGACCGATGGAAGTCAGTTCTTTCTCACCTTCACCCCCACTCCTCACCTCGATGACAATCACACCGTCTATGGTGAAGTGACCGAGGGGCAGACGGTGCTCGAGGAACTGGAGAAGAAGGGATCTGCAGGCGGGATCACGACGGAACCGCTGCAGATGATCAAGACGACCATCGAAGTCGACTGATTGACAGAACCGATGAACACCACCTTCCAGCGTCTGGTTCTGTTGGCCGGACTGCTGGGCATCCTTCTGTTCGGGGGCAGCGCCTCGGCACAGAAGTACTGCGAAGTCGACAAGGTGGCGCCATCGATGGATGCGCCGCAGGGGCAGACGTTGGAGTGGACCTCCACCGAAGGAAAGTCGTACTGGTATCGGCGACCCGATCTTCAATCTTGGGTACCTGTTTGCGAATGAGCCGTTGAATTGTCTAGACGCTCAAGACCCCAACGATGGCGGCATGGTTCGTTCGAAAAAAAACGGTTGCGTCTCAAGAGAATCCCGTCGGAGTTGGCCAACGCAACCGTTAGCAACAATCGTCTGACCAAGGTATTGCCTGCGATGGATTTTAGTGGGAATGTCACTTCATGAGCCGCATTTGTGCCTACTCCACCTGCAACGACGCCTATGTTGCGCAATGCGTTGTCAGTCTCTTGTCCGTCCGTCATTGGAATGCAGAAGTAGACTTGTTCGTCGTGGCGCGTACTGGCACGCTAACGGCTTGTTCAAG
>JBBWWE010000143.1:0-3516 GCA_050256595.1 Planctomycetota bacterium | reverse complement strand
CACCGCCAACACGCGCCCACTGAGACCCTTCATGAACACCCCCACCAGCGTGGGCTCTTCGGCTGTCGGTGCCAGATCGAAATCGCTGCGGTTGATGATCAACCCCTTGGGAAACGGTGCCGCAGATCCCGCCGCCAGGTAAGTCCACAGCGCCTCGACCTGGGCATCGGTTTCACCAGCGAGAAGATCCGGAAACAGCGTCACGTCATCAAACCAGAAAGTCGGCATGCGGGTGCCCGGCCGCTTCGATTGCGGATCCTTCATGTATTCGACAAACCAGCGCGGTTGCAGCCTCGCTGCCATGATGGCCAGATCATAGGCAGGCTCGCCCAGCGAGTTCTGCCCGGCGAACTTGTGACAGTCGATGCAGCGGAAACCATCGGTACCGGTCAACTGATGACCGACCTGACGGGATTCGATACTGAAAACCGGAACCAGCGGTTCCGCAGGGGGTTCGTTATCTCCGGCATAGATCGCCCGGGTCAGTTGCTCGGCTACCTGGGGCGGATAAGAGGGCATGCGAGTGACCACGTAGGGACGAATCTTGAGTCCTTGCGCGATGGTCTCATGCAGAACGTCGTATTTCAGTTTTGTCCCGACTCCATCGAGAAATGGTGGAAGCCGCCCTTCATCCCCCAGTTCCGCAGTGCCGATGAAGGTCTTGTTCACCTCGGCATCGGGGCCGCCCCGGCCGTTGCGCTGGTGACACATGGTGCAGCCGGCATCATCGATGAGATGGTCTGCAGCCACTCCTGGCTCGTAGGACATCTCGAACTCGACCGAACCGATCAAATCGATGATCTTGGCCACCATCGCATCATCAAAGTTGTATCCAGGGCTCCCTGCCGGCGGATTCTGTGAAAGGCATCCCGAACGCTCCGCAGTCAGTTGATTCCACGGGGTCTTGTTGGGACGCGCGGCTTTCTCGTGACAGGAGTTGCAGCCATAAGCATCGTAGTACTGCCCGCCCCGGATGATGCGTCCCGGTATCAGACGAAAAAGTGGTTCATCGGGAAGTGCCACACTGGTTCGTGTCCTCAGTTCGGCCGGCCGGAACTCACGGGGCTTGTCGATACCCGGACCCGACCAAAGAACTTCGATCACCTCGCCGCCGCCATGTTCATAAACCCTCGCATCGATACTGTGCCAACCCGAGGACAGATCCTTGCTACCTTGCTTCGTTGTCGGGCCATGAACACTGTCATTGTCGATCACCAGTTCGCTGTCGATCCATAACTTCGATCCGTCATCGCTTTTCAACGCAAACTCATATTGGCCCTCCAGCGAGACCAGAAACTCCCCACTGAAACGGATCCCGAAGTTGTCGCCTCTCGGCTTCGGCTCCACCGAGATCTTCTCGGCATGACCACTGCTGGCCACCTCTCCCAGAATCATCTGTTCGCAGCTGGCGAATTTTCCCAGATAGGTGTCGTAGCGCAAACCAGGCACGACATCGAGAATCGGCTGCCCATCTGGGCCGGTGGCCTGATCGCGAACCAGCCAGGTCGCAATGGCCTTCGCTTCAGCAGGATCCATGACGATCTGCGGCATCCGGCCAGAGCGATGAATGGCATGAGACTGCATCAACTCATCGGTCAGCGATGCCAGCGTTGTTCGTCGCACCATTCGCAAAGATAGTTGCTCACCATCATGGCAGGCTGCGCAACCGATCGTCGAGAAGAGCTTTTTTCCTTGCCCGACATCAGCACCGTTGAACTGCACAGCACCCCAGTTACCGGGCCCGCGATCACGAGCGATGCGAAAATGAGCGATGTCGGCAGCAATCTCGCCGCGCCCATCTTCGGGAACTCCGGCCAGAGCGTGAGGCATGCGAGTTCCGGGTTCGTCGGCGACAGGATCGGAGATCCAGTCGGTCAGCCAGTCGGGGCGTAGTCTCAATCCCGCTCCATCGAGAAGCGGAGGGGCAACCGGGCGTAACCAACTGGCCCATTCCCCCTGGCCCGGATGGCACAGCAGACAAGCGCCATCTCGAATGGCCCGGTATGGATCCGGCTGCGACGACTGCGGTCCAGTAGCCGCGACGAGAGTCGGACAACCCAGGGCGATGATCAACAGCAACAGGCGAGACGGGCTGAAGGTCACGATGAACTCCTCACCGGAATTGATAGAACCGTGAAAAGATCGTCGACCAGTCGAGGGAGGGAGTCAACGAGGTCCGAAGGCGGTCAACTTGCATGATTTGTTGCAAGGCGGTACTGCCTGGTTGGGAGATCATCGACAAGAACGCTCCATACAGGAAATGAGCCGCAGATGACTGCCATATGCTGGATCCATAACACACTGCTGTGGAGCGCGCTGCTCGGAACCACCAGCCTTGATTTCGCAGATTCTCCGATCAAAACCGCCTTCTACCCGCTGTTACTGTCCGATGTGCCGGTCTTGCTGGTGGCAAAAGGAACCGGGTTCAACCACCGACGAACAACCGTACTGGCGGTTCGTGCCGGTGCTCGTTTCGATCCCCGGCATGGTGGATGTGCAGCGAGAGCATCCTTGCTGGCAACCTGCCGGCTCGTCTCTGATCGGCAATCGCCTGGGGGCACCATCTTTGCTCACCCGGAAGTGGGTGGAGATGATGCCCTCATCTTCATCCATCATCGGCCGGAAGATCTCATGCGTGTATTACAGCGACTCCGAAGAGTGCTCGATGGAAGCCCGGCACTCGAGGAGTGCCAGTGGGCCGTCGAACAATTGCGCCATCATCGACGTGATCATGCAAACCCCTGTTCCTGTGTGAGCGCTTGCTGTTGTGGACCACGTCACCAGATTCGGCAGCGGCTGGTAGAAGCGCTCGATCCGCTACCGTGGGGATCACGTCGCAGTGGTTGCGCGCGGCGGTTAATGAAACTGACCGGACTCGAAGCCGATCAGTGGCGACGAAAGCATCTTCGAACAGGGAGAGTAGCCCTGGCGATCGATACTGGCGTCGATCTTGATCGGTTCGCTCTTCGAGTTGACGTGGCGAAGAGAGTACAAGAGGCGCTGGTGGATTTACCCCCTGCTTCTCCCGATGGCTTGCTCGCTGGCGGACAAGCATCTCGTTTTCTCGAGCCGGTCGAGACCATCATCTCTCCACCGGTGATCGAATCCGGAAAACCACAGCGAATCATCGCTGGCTGGATTACCGATCAATTGACTCCTCCGTATGCGATCACGTTGCTGGAACCGCGAGTCGCGATCTGGGAGGAAGTTGTGCGATCCGATGAACCACTTCGACGCAGTTTCTTGCGCCTGCAAGCCAGGAGAAGAGCCGCCCGGATCGATCGAGGCCTCGTCAGGAGCACGTTTCTTCAGCCAGATCATGCACAACTGGCTCTGCGACTGCTGCGAAGGAACGATCCCGGCGTTCCCGTTGCTTTGCCCCGTAGAGCCCGCAGAGCTCCGATCGTGACGGTTCTACGTCATGAAAAATGGCCCTGATTACACCGATGAATGTCCAAACGGTTGATCCAGTTGCCGGTCTTTCGTGAGATGTAGCCGGGAAGGGGATCTGCCATG
>JBBWWE010000142.1:0-10292 GCA_050256595.1 Planctomycetota bacterium | reverse complement strand
TCGAGTGCCCCCTGGACCTCTTTCGCCTTGCCAAAACCGATGCCGACCTTGCCGTTCTTGTCGCCCAGAACAATCAGGCCACTGAAGGACATACGTCGACCGCCTTTGACGGTGGCAGCGACGCGATTGATCTTGACGACCCTCTCTTCGTAACGTGGGCCATCATCGACATCACGGCCACGACCGCCGCGACCACCACCACCTCGGCCACCACGACCACCACGACCGCCACGGCCACCTGGGCCACCACCTCGGCCGCCAGGACCGCCACCTCGGCCGCCACCAGGACCACCACCTCGGCCGCCACCAGGACCACCTCGGCCACCTCGGCCCGAGCCGCCACCACGACTGCCCCCGCCTGGACCGGTAAATGCGGGCGTCTCTGGAGCCTTTACAGGAGCAGCAGCGGCCTCTTCGACAGGGGTCTCGGGAGCCTTTTCAGGAGCAGCAGCCTCTTCGACAGGGGTCTCGGGAGCCTTTTCAGGAGCAGCGGCTTCTTCGACAGGGGTCTCGGGAGACTCACTCGGCGGGGAATCGCCCTCGACAGATGCCGTCGTCTCTTCGGGTTTTTTTTCTTCTTCGGACATGCCTTAGACCTCGATGCCTTCCTTGCGGAGAGCCTCGGCAACCGCCTGGACCCGCCCGTGATATCTGTACCCATTTCGATCAAAGGCAATAAGGGAGATGCCCTTCTCCTTCAATCGTGCCGCGAGCATCTCACCGACTGCGGTCGCTCCCGCAACGTTTCCTGAATTCTTGGAAACGGCGTCGTTGTCCTCCGTCGCAACGGAGGAGGCGCTGACGAGAGTCACCCCTTCCAGATCATCGATGACCTGGCAGTAGATGTGTTTCGCGCTCCTGAAAACGGTGAGCCTCGGACGACTCGCTGTTCCAGAGAGTTTCTTTCGAATGTGACGACGTCTCCGTAGACGACGTACTTTTTTCTTGTTCGCTGCTCTCATCTTCGTTTCTCCTGTAGTTTACGCGCTAAAGCTCTTGGCTTGTTTGCGGCGGATGTATTCACCCTCGTACTTGATCCCCTTACCCTTGTAGGGTTCGGGCGGACGAATCGATCGCACTTCAGCGGCAAACTGTCCCACTTTTTGCTTGTCGACACCTTTGACCACGATCTTTGTAGGGTCGGGGCATTCACATTCGAGACCCTCTGGCACCGTCCTTGGCACCGTGTGACAGAAACCGATGGCGAGCACCAGTTTCTTACCCTCCACCTTGGCATTGTATCCGACACCAACGATCTCCAGCGTCCGGACAAATCCCTCGGAAACCCCGACCACCATGTTATGGATCAATTGCCGCGCCGTACCATGCATCGAGCGAGCGATTCGCTCCTCTGTGCGACGTCCAACGCACACCGAGTCGTCCTCAACCGAAATCTGTATCGAGGAATGACAGTCCCAGGAGATCTCTCCCTTGGGCCCCTTCACATTCACCGTATCGCCAGCGACGGCAACGGTGACACCAGAGGGGATCACAACCGGACGATTACCAATTCTCGACATGCTTCCCCTCCTTCCTAGTACACACGACACAGAAGTTCGCCACCGATGTTGCGCTGGCGAGCCTCATTATCACTGAGAATGCCCTGGGAAGTGGAGACCACCGTGATCCCTTGGCCCTCCCGAACAACGGGAAGATCGGCAACAGAACTGTAGACCCGGCAACCGGGTTTTGAGACCCGTTCGATTTTCCGAATCACCTTTTCACCCTCTGGACCAAACTTCAACTGGATGGAAAGAGCCTTCGCTGGAATCTCGCCTTCCACCTGAAAATCCTCGATGAATCCCTCACGTTTGAGAGTCATGAGAATCTGTTCCTTGATTTGCGAATAAGGTGCTCGGACCGAGATCCGGCCGAGTACATTCACGTTGCGAATTCGGGTCAACAAATCCGCAATCGGGTCAGTCATGCTCATTGGATCAATCTCCTTCGCTCCTGGCGTGACTCGCACGCTGGTGAGCCATGGAACTCACTTCTTAATCTATTACCAACTCGCCTTGCGTACGCCCGGGATCTCTCCCTTGGATGCCAGGTTCCGGAAGCAGATCCTGCAGATCCCGAACTTCCTGTAGTAAGCACGCGGACGACCACAAAGATGGCAGCGATGGTAGGCCCTCGTCGAGAACTTGGGCTCCAACTTCTGCTTGTTAACCAGGGCTTTTCTCGCCAAAGCCTATCCTCTTATTTCTTTCTGAACGGGAAGCCAAATTCTGACAGCAGAAAGTGCGACTTCTCGTCATCTGAGTTACGAATGGTGATACAGACGTTCATTCCCTGAAGGAACTCAACATCATCGGTACGTAGTTCCGGAAACACCAGTTGGTCCGTCAGACCCATCGAGAAGTTCCCGCGGCCATCGAAGGCGGTAGGAACAACTCCCCGGAAGTCACGCACACGCGGCAATGCCACGGAGATGAGTCGATCGAGGAACTCGTACATCCGACTGCCACGCAAGGTCACCTTGCAGCCGATTTCATTGCCATCACGCAGGTGAAAGTTCGCTACCGATTTCTTTGCCTTGGTCACAACCGGTCGTTGCCCTGTGATCAGTGCCAGTTCATCGGTGGCGGCCTGAAGACGCTTCTTGTTCTCGAGCGCCTTCCCTACCCCACGATTGACGACGATTTTCTGTATCCTTGGAGTACTCATGGCATTCTTGATGCCATACTTCTCACCCATCTTGGGAAGAATCTCTTCGTCGTATTTGACCTTCAGTCTTGCCATTTTTTTTCCTGCGCCGGTTTAGACCGGCTCTCCACTCTTGACGGAGACACGTACTTTTTTCCCGTCTCCATCTACTTTCATTCGAACACGAGTCGGCTTTCCGCTCTTCGGATCCACCAGAAGAACGTTCGAGATGTGGAGAGCAGCCTCCAGCTGGATACGACCACCCTGGGGATGCTTCTGACTCTTGCGCAGGTGCTTGTAGACCATGTTCACACCCTGGACAGTGATCCGTCTCTCGGGTCGGTTTACCCTGAGCACCTTACCGCGTTTCCCTTTCTCGGCACCGCTGACAACCTCGACGAGATCGCCACTTTTCAGCCGGGACATCTCCATCGCCTCTCTTTACGCCTCAGACCACTTCGGGTGCGAGGGTAATAATTTTCATGTAATTCTTCTGACGCAACTCTCGTGCAACAGCACCGAAAATTCGGGTCCCCTTCGGATTCCCATCGCCATCGATGATCACCACCGCATTGCGATCGAAGCGAACATAGGAACCGTCTTTACGCCGGATGCGCTTTTTGGTTCTCACGATCACACCACGAATCACCGAGCCAGCCTTGATTTCACTGGCCGGGAGAGCTTTCTTGACCGAGCAGACGATGACATCGCCGACATGGGCAAACTGTCTCTTGCTGCCACCAAGTACCTTGATGCACATCACTTTCTTGGCACCACTGTTATCAGCCACGTCGAGTTGAGTTTGCATCTGAATCATGCCTCACCCCCCTCGAACTCTCTTGCCATCTCATCCCTGGCCATCTCTTCCGGACTCGGCGCGTTGTCCCTCGGGGCCATCCGGATGATTTCTTTCAACTCCCAGCGCTTCAATTTCGACAGCGGACGACACATCGAGAGTTCCACGATATCACCGACAGCATCCTGCTCGGTTTCATCATGGGCGTAGTACTTGGTGTATTTCCGCATGTACTTGTGGTACTTCGGATGACGAACCAGTCGCTCCGTCTCGACGACGAGCGTCTTGGTCATCGAATCGCTCACCACTTTTCCCTGTACAGTCTTGCGGACCTTTTTCACGTCTTTTTTCTCCACAGTATCGTTCTGATCTCCTGCGTTCTGATCTTCCGCGTTCTGATCTTCCACGTCCTGATCTACGTCGTTCTGATCTGCTTCGTTCTGATCTACCGACTCCGAGGAAGCGTCGGGCGCATCCGAGGCATCATCTTGAACGATTTCAGCATCGTCGTTCATCATCAGGCCCCCTCCTTCCCGCTACCATCGCCTTCGATGGCACGCTCTCGTAAAACCGTCTTCATCTTCGCAATGTCCCTACGCATCTCACGCAGATCTCCTGCTCGCTGCACTTCTTCGTTGGCAGACTTGAGCCGGATCTGAAACAGAGATTCATGTCTCTTTCGAATCTGGATCTCGAGATCCTCATCTGGTAGTTGGCGAAATTCACTAACCCTCATACCGTCGGTCTCCTGCCCACCATTCGTGTTCTCAGTCCCAACTTGTGGGCAATCCGGTTGCATGCAAGACGCGCTGTCTCTTCCGACGCACCCTGCATCTCGTAGAGCACCTGCCCCGGGCGTACCACGGCACACCACATCTCCGGTTCTCCCTTTCCCTTGCCCATGCGTGTTTCGGCAGGTTTGGAGGTGAGGGGCTTATCGGGGAAGATTCGAATATAGACCACTCCTGTACCGCCAAGGGCGCGGTTACCCGCAACACGTCCTGCTTCGATCTGTACCGCAGAAATCCAACCCGCCTCGACGGCGACAAGGCCATACTCACCAATGTGAACAAAGTTCCCACGGGTAGCGTTGCCACGTACTCGTCCGCGCTGGACTTTTCTACGCTTGACGCGCTTGGGCATCATCGCCATGACGCACGCTTCCCTTCTGTTTCTGATCATCCTCCGCTTCACCGCGGTAGACCCAGGCCTTCACGCCAATGATGCCGTAGGTGGTCCTCGCTTCGGCAAACCCGTAATCCACATCCGCGCGCATCGTCGAGAGCGGAATACTGCCATCGGAAGACTGCTCAGTCCGCGCGATTTCGGCGCCACCGAGTCGTCCCGACATCATGATTTTCACACCCTCGGCACCACACTCCATCGTGACTCGAATCATCTGTTTCATGACACGCCGGAATGGCATCCGTCTCCTCAACTGGTCCGAAACATTCTCGGCCAGGAGCTGCGCATTGAGATCCGGGTTCTGAACTTCTTTGATGTTGAGATTGAGATCCGCTCCACGACCAACGATCTCCTGCAAGTCCTCGCGCAGTTGCTCGACCTTGGCTCCACGCTTTCCGATGACGACTCCGGGACGAGCCGCATGGAGGTGGATCGTCACATGGTGGCCACTTCGTTCGATTTCAATCTCGGGGATACCTGCAGAATAGAATTCGTGCTTGATGTAGTTGCGAATCCGGTGGTCCTGGATCAACAGAGGACCAAAGTCCTTCTTGTTGGCGTACCAGCGCGAGGACCAGTCGCGGGTGATTCCCAGGCGTAGGCTCGTCGGTCTGACCTTATGACCCATGGAGCTAGCTCTCCTTCTTCGCGGTTGCGCCGACCTCGCCACGATCGGCGAGACTGATGTTGATGTGAGATGTTCTCTTGAGAATCGGAAAAGCCATTCCACGAGCCCTGGGGCGCCAACGCTTCATCGTCGGCCCTTCATTGACGGTCGCATGTGCGATCACCAGGTTTTCGGGGCTGGCCCCTCCCTCCTGTATCGCATTGTGCATCGCCGACTTGACCACCTTGGCGATCATCGGAGCGGCCCTGCGGTCGCTGAATCTCAGCATGTCCAGGGCAGCCTGCACGGGCATGCTCCTGACCTGGTCAACCACGTAACGAGCCTTGCGCGCAGTAATCCGCGCGTATCTGTGACTCGCCTTGTATTCCATGACCATCGATCCCTCACCTCCGGGCCAACCCACACCTCGGTGTGGATCCCCGTTCACTACCTAGTTCTTACCATGTCCACCGATACGACGGGTCAAACTGAACTCTCCCAGTTTGTGCCCCACCATATTTTCCGAGACCTGAACCGTCTTGAAATCCTTGCCGTTATGAACAAGGAAGGTCTGCCCCACGAACTCGGGGCTGATGGTGCAGGCACGAGACCATGTCTTGATGGGCTCCGTGGAACCCGCCTCGATGTTCTTCTGCACCTTCTTCAACAGTTTCAGGTCCACGTAAGGACCCTTCTTCAAGGATCTACTCATATCTATTTCTTCTTCCGGTGGCGCACGATGCTCTTGTTGCTTGGTTTGGCTGGGCTTCGAGTCTTGCCTCCCTTGGACAGGACTCCCGTGGCTGAACAAGGATGCCGTCCACCCGCGGTGCGGCCTTCGCCCCCACCCATCGGGTGCGCGACCGGGTTCTTGGCAGTTCCACGTACCTTCGGCCGACGTCCGAGCCAGCGAGACCGACCCGCCTTGCCCAGTTTGATGAGATTGTGGTCCTTGTTGCCGACGACACCGATGGTGGCACGACAAGCGGAATTCACATGTCGGATCTCGCCGGAGGGAAGAGCCACTGTTGCGGTCTTTCCCTCGCGCGCCAGGAACTGAGCGCTCCCGCCCGCAGAACGAACCAGTTTCGCTCCCTGGCCGGGAACCAGTTCGATGTTGTGAATCGGCAATCCAACAGGAATCTCTGTCAGGGCCATCGCATTGCCTGGCTTGGGCTCGGCACCGGAACCCGAACTGACCTGATGGCCAACCTCAAGCCCTCTTGGAGCGAGGATGTAGCGTTTCTCACCATCTGCATAATGCAGCAGTGCGATGCGCGCGGTCCGGTTCGGATCGTACTCGATGGTCGCAACACGGGCTGGCACACCGTCCTTCTCGCGCCGGAAATCGATCCGACGGTATAGACGCTTGTGCCCACCACCACGATTCTTCGAGGTGATGTGCCCCTGGTTGTTTCGACCTCCGGTCTTGTGCAGAGGTTCGCACAGGGATTTCTCGGGACGCTTCGCCGTGATCTCCTTGAAATCGGAGACCGAGGCATTACGCCTACCTGGAGAAATCGGTTTGTATTTGCGGACGCCCATGCCGTCCCCAATCTCCTACGCCGATCCGTTGATCGGCATTCACGCTTCTCGGCCAGAACCCTTTACCAGCTCGAATCAACGAGCCGAGGATCCCCACCATGTTCTTCCGTCTCCGGCAACCGCTGCCGGCGCGACGGGAATGGCTCAAAGCAAATCGATCTCGTACCCCGGTTCCAGGGTCACGACCGCCTTCTTGAACTTTTTGGTGAAACCGATCGACCGCCCCACCCTGCGGCGTTTACCGGATTGATTGATCGTGTTCACCTTCCGAACTTTCACATCAAAAATTTCTTCTATCGCATGTTTGACCTGGATCCGATTCGTATCGGTAGCCACCTTGAAGACGTAAGCATTCTGACTCTCGGTCTGAAACGTACTCTTCTCGGTGATCAGGGCTTCGAAGATGATCGTATGCGGATCTCTCATTGCGCCCCTCCCTGGCCGTTGATTTTCGTCTCGAACTCCTGGACTTCCTCGAATGCAGATTCCGTCAGTAGCAAATTCTGACACTTCAAGAGCGAGAGTGCGTTGAAATCACAAACCGGCAATACCTCGACTCCTTCGAGATTCCTCGCCGACATCCAGATGTTGCGCCGCTCTTCGACCGACATCCCGGTGGGGAGACCGATCAGGAATGAACCAGCGAGCCCAACAGAGCTGACAATTTTATGGAAAGAGGTTGTCGACGGTTTGTCGGCGGAGATCTCCTGGATCACAAGAGTTTCGCCATCCAGAAGCTTGGAGAGCAGAGCGTGGCGGGTCGCGATACGGCGTTGTTTGCGCGATAGACCGTAATCGTAGGAACGAGGTCGAGGGCCAAATGTGACACCCCCGCCACGCCAGATCGGGGACTTCTTGCTTCCAGCACGGGCCCGTCCGGTTCCCTTCTGCCGCCAGGGTTTGCGCGGGCTACCATGGATTTCAGCACGATTCTTGGTCTTGGCTGTCCCCCGTCGCAATCGACCCTGGTAGCGCCTCACTGCCTCTTTGAGAAGTGCATAGTTGGGGTAATTGGAGACCTCACCCGGGGCAAAGGACTTGGTCCCCTGCTCCTGGCCATCGCTCCCGTAATAGGGCACCTCGACCGGGTCCAGTTGCTGAACCTGTTTCGGTTTATCGAGTCCGGCACTCACGGCTCTCGTCCCATCCTGCTCCCCTTGGGGTCATTTTGACCTCGAGGGTTTCGCTGTTATTAAAGACTCTCTGCAACGGTCAGGTATGCCCCCGGAGCTCCGGGTACGGCACCGCGCACGACCAGTAGATTCTGCTCCACGTCCGCTTTCACGACCTTGAGGTTCCTGACTTTCACTTTCTCGTTTCCCATTTGTCCAGGCATCTTCTTGCCTTTGATCACACGCCCGGGGTCTTGCATCATCCCGGTCGAACCGATGGTTCGTTTACTCTTGGATCCATGTCCCTTCGGACCGATTTGATGATTCCAGCGCTTCACCGTTCCGGCGTAGCCCTTGCCTTTGCTGACACCCTGGACATCCACCATCTCTACACCCTCGAACAGGGACAGATTGAACTCCTGTCCAGCTTCGAGATCCTGGCCCTCGAAGACGGGGATCTCGCGGATCACACGCTTGGGCCCGGTATTGGCCTGCTCGAACACCCCGGCACGGGGCTTTCCTGGATCCTTGACGGTTTCGTCAAAGCCAACCTGCAGAGCCTCGTAACCATCGTTGGCGACACTCTTGACCTGGAGGACGGTGCAAGGCCCCGCCTCGATCAGGGTCACCGGGATCCATTTGCCCGATTCATCGAACAACTGGGACATTCCCAGTTTCTTCCCGAGGATCGTCTTTCTATTTCGGCGAGCCAAGGGTCCTCCTAGATCTTGATCCGGATGTTCACGCCAGCGGGCATGCTGATCTTTGTCAGAGCATCCATCGTCTTCGAACTTGCCTCGCTGATTTCGATGACCCTCTTGTGGGTTCTCATCTCGAACTGCTCGCGAGACTTCTTGTTGACGTGGGGAGATCGCAGAACCGTGTAGCGTTCAATTCGTGTGGGCAGTGGAATCGGTCCATGAACACGGGCACCGGTCCGTTTGGCCGTTTCAACGATGGACGCGCTGGCTCCATCGAGAACCTTGTGGTCATAGGCTTCCATGCGTATCCGGATCTTGTTCTTCTGCATGGGCGCTTCTTCTCCAGTTCCCAGGCTATTGCACCGACGGACACGGTCCGCCATTCAACATCGTCACCACACTCTTGCAGTCGGCAAACACGTCATCACCATCTAGCCGTGACGAACTGGATGCTCCCTGGTATGTGAATCCACAATCCCAGGCAACACCGTCAAGAAACCCTCACGAGATACGGAGGCAATTTTCAGCCTCCGCTTCACAAGGGTCTCCCGCGCGCTTTCACGCACCGGTTCCCAATCAGCCAAAGAGCAGACCCGAACAAAAAGATCGGGCGGAATCTCTCGAGGACGCTTCGTTGCAGGTTTCCCTGGTAACAAGCAGCCTCCGGCACTCTGTCAACTCACTACGCATCCGATGACCGCAAACCGGTCGCACAAAAAGGGTCCGAACAGGTACCCGAGGGCACCCGTCGGGGAACTTCTCCTGGCAATCGGGCGCAGTCTTCCAAAGCGTGTGATTGTATGAAGTTGGGACGAACTGTCAACGTCGACGAGGGCAATTTGGCCGAGAATCCGCGAGGAAATCCTATCGGCCAGATGTCGGGAGACCGATCAGTAGCGAAACCGCTCGGCCACCTCCTCGGGAGCCTCCGAAAAACCGACCGGTTCGAGCGAGACCCCGGCCCGACCCTGGGATAGCGACCTGAGCGAGGTGGTATAGCCGAAAACTTCCGCCAGAGGCACTTTACCCGCTATTTTGCGTAACTCCTGAACCAGGTCGACCTTCTCGATCTGGGCCCGGCGACGAACCAGATCCTGGTGGACGGCACCAAAATACTCCTCCGGGGTCGTGACCTCGAAGGCCATCAGGGGCTCCAGCAGTAGATCTCCGGCCTTCTCGTGGGCTCCCTGAAAAGCGTCTCGAGCAGCCACCATGAGTCCCATTTCGGTGGTTTCTGGAGTGACCGGGGGCAACTGGATCCGTACCTGGACCCGGATGAAGGGGAATCCCAGATCGCCACCTCCACTGAGGCAGGAGTGGACCGCCTCTTCGATCGCCGAACGCCATTCGGGAGCGATGGCCGGGGGTCCCCCTTCCCATTCCACCATCGAGGCGCTGTCTTGCTCCGATGAGGTCGGCGCAAGCGTGATTCGAACCTCTCCGAAGTGATCCTTGCCACCCATCTGACGTTCGAGCCGGACCGACGCGGACCCCTCTCGTACAACCATCTGCCGGTAAGCGACTCTTGGTTTTCCGATGTTGGCGTTGACCTTGAAGTCTCGCTCGAGACGATTCCGGATCACTTCGAGATGGAGTTCTCCCATCCCTGACATCACAAACTGGCCCGTCTCCCGGTTTATCTCGATGCGAAAGGTCGGATCTTCGCGTGCGATACGATTGAGTACTTCTTGCAACTTATC
>JBBWWE010000141.1:0-7616 GCA_050256595.1 Planctomycetota bacterium | reverse complement strand
GAGATGATCGGGTCGATGAAAAAGAATGGGGACCTTATCTCGTCTCCCGGATCGAGTCGCTCTTGCCGCTGCTGGAACTCCATATCAATGGACACCGCAACGCCCTCGAACTGCTTCTGGTCGAGGAGGAAGGTCTTCAAGGCTCGGTCCGCACTCGCCCCTTCGATGCCTACTACACCCTGCGCGGCCAGCTCCCTGCCGAGTTGTCCGAAAAGAGCCCATGGGGAGCCGGCTGGTGGCTGCACTGGAAAGACAACACTTTCCGCGATCAAACTTCTAGCCAGTTCAGCTGGATACCGCTGTCGGATCACGACCCCGATCTGTCCTTTCTCATTCTCGAACCACAACCGGAAGCGATCGAGGATCAGGGCGCCTTCTATCGAACACCAGGACGCCAAACAACCATCTATTTCTACCGGGGTACCACCAGTTTCGATCCGTTCTTGCAGCAACCTCCCTCCGTTACTGATCTGGAAAAGTTGACCGCCGACAGTGAAGTTACCTCGCCCAACCAGGATCAGGAAAATGGTGCATCCCGGAGCGACCCGGTGATCCCCCGACGGCCCGTCAACATTGACTCAAGACAGGGAGATCCCGATTCCCGCAGCGAGGAAGAGCAGATCGGTGGCATCGTGACCACCATCCTGGAGGGGAAAGCGCCGCTGTGGGAAGTGCTACTGGCCCTGCTGCTGGCGATCGTTTACGGCGCTGGACATGCGCTCGGACCCGGTCATGGTAAGACGATGGTCGCTGCCTACCTGGTCGGGTCGCGCGGGCGAGTTCGAGACGCGGTGATTCTGGGCATGGTCGTCACCATCGCTCATACCGCCAGCATCTTCTTGCTCGGCCTGCTACTGCTGGCACTGATCGAAGCGAGTGCCGACAAGGCTTCTTCTGCCACCTATCAGAACTGGCTCACCACCACCTTCAGCCTCGCATCGGGATTGTTGCTGGCCATCTTCGGCATGTACCTGACGCGCCGACGCTGGCAGGTGGCTCGAGGCCGTCCGCACGATCATTCGCATGGTCATTCACATGATCATTCGCACGATCATTCTCACGTTCCCGACAACTGGGGTCAGCACGGAGAGGTGCGCTTGCGCGACCTGGTCACCCTGGGACTCAGCGGTGGCATCGTGCCGTGCCCGGCCGGTTTCACCATCATGCTGGTGGCGGCTCACTTCCAGGCGTTACTGCTGGGTCTGGTGGTGCTCGGGTTCTTCAGCCTGGGCCTGGGTCTGATGCTGATCGGCATCGGTTCCTTTCTGGTCATCGGTAAGGAGGGACTGCTCGACCGCGTCGGGTCGTCGATGCAGAGCCGGATATTTCGGTATGCACCGGTCGCCTCGGCGCTGCTGGTGAGTGGCATCGGATTGTGGTTCTGCTACGACAGCCTCGCCCAGGGTCAGGAGTCGATCGCCCAGATGTTGAAAGCACTGGCGGCTAAACTGGAGGGATAGATCGCTCCAGTTCATGCACAGTTTCAGCAACCAGAACCGGTTTAACCAGAATCAGTGTAACTAGAACCCCAGTGCCTCGAACATCGCTCGTGCTTTGTGGGTCAGTTCTGCACGCTCGGAACTCGGATCAGAATCCCAGGTCACTGCACCTCCGAATGGAATCAACGCACGTCGACCTCTCACCACGGCGGTGCGGATGGCGATGCTCAGTTCCAGATCACCGCACGGGGCGATCCAGCCCACCGAACCGGTGTAGACCGATCGTGGCCACGGTTCCAGTTGCCGGATCTGCTCCATGGCTGCGATCTTCGGTGCTCCGGTGATCGATCCACCGGGAAAGGTGGCCCGCAAGATCTCACCAGGACCCGGGTTGCCTCGCAGTCTCCCCTCGATGGTGGCAACGGTGTGGAGTACAGAGGCATAACTCTCCACATCTGCGGCAACTTTCACCTCGACCGTTCCAGGACGGCAGATGCGGCCCAGATCATTCCGTGCGAGATCGACGATCATCGCCAGTTCAGCACGCTCCTTCTGATCGAGTAACAATTCTCGAGCGGCTTCGGTATCGAGTTGCTCATCGCCATGACGCGCAACCGTTCCTTTGATGGGGCGGGTCACGATGTGATCGCCACGCCGTCTCAGGAACTGTTCCGGGGAAGCAGACACCACCGAGACCGGATCTCCCTGGATCAGGGCGCCATAGGGGACCGGCTGTGCCGCCCGCCACAGTCGATGGAGATCGCGAGCCGGTGGGACTTCATCGAGGAGCAAGCCGCGCGCCAGATTCACCTCGTAGACATCTCCTACGCCGATCCGCTGGCGGATCTGTTCGACGGCAGCCTGGTATTCTTCATCGTTGAGCGATGCGTCTTCTATGCGGGTTAGATATTGCATCGGTTCAGGTTGTTGCTCGGAGGTAAGCCACCAGCGTCTCTCTTGCCAACCATCTCGGCCGCGATGCAGAAACCAGCAATTTCCATCTACCGCATCGATGGCGACGACTTCGTCATAGAGTTGCCAACTCATCTCTGGCACTCCCTCGAGCAACCGGGAGACCGGGCCGTCAGGAACTTCACGCGGCGGAAGCCCGAGGAATACATCTGCAGCCTCGTAGCCGATCCACCCGACCGCACCTCCGGTGAAGGGCAGATGGGGAACAACGCCACTGGCTGGACCATCACCCCCAGGCTTCGGGCAACTCCAACTGCCCCACCACTGTTCGAGCGCCTCCAGCGGATCGCCATCGCCAGAGATCTGTTCACCGCGATGATCTACCCGGTTCCAGCTATCACGAGTCGCCTCGAAACTGCCGATCGGATCGAGTCCTGCCAGGTGCCAGCGACCGGTTCCCGCCACATCGAGCCCACTCTCGAGCAGGAAGCCATGACGTTCTGAATCGATCGAATCGAGCAAACTCTCGACATCGACCGGTTCGATCGACTCGACCCGGCAAGGCTTGAGAAAAGGATTTACCGGCAGATGTCGGTTCATTTGCGGTTTCTCCTGCAGAGATCCACCGTGGATGCCGAAGATGAGATCAGCAAGCAGATCGAATCGGACGAGGATTCAGCGGCAGCCGCCACGGAGAGAGTGCCAATGAAAGTGCTCTTCATCGAAGACTCCTCCATTACGAAAAGGCTGCAGTAGAAACGCCAGGGATCGACAGGGAGACGATAGAGTCCCCCTCCTTCCCCGGCAACGGACCGAAAATCGACCATGATCTGTACAGAATGAAGGACCAGCGATGGATCAGGAACTGCTCAAACACTGCCCGGCGGAACGATCGCTGATGGTGATCAGTCGCAGGGAAGAGCACTGCATTCTCTACGACGGCACCGATCTACCGTCATTACTGGAACAATTGCTGTTGATGGGCTCTCAAGCTCCTGAAACCCTCGAGCAAGCAGCCCACCGCGACGATGAAGTTCTCAGCCAGGATCACTTCCGTGCCGTCATCCGCGAACTGCTCAGTCGAATCCACTCGCAACTGCTCTAGCAGCCGAAAAAATCAAGTTGTCCACAATCGTTATCGGGGAAGCCCCGGTTTTCCACCATCGACAATGATCTTCCTTTTTCCTGCTCTATTTCAAATCATCTTCCTATTTTTTTCGGCCTTCGTACGATCTTTACGGGGGAATCGCCGCCCCACTGCCTGGAAGGTGGGTACCGGGAAAATGGACTCATTCCTGAAGCATCTCGAAACAGAACGAAATCTCAGTCCAGAAACCTTGCGTGCTTACCGGAAGGACCTGGAACAACTCCGAGATTTCTTTGAAACCACGGATCTCGCCCTCATCGCCGGCTCGAGTACCGAACACGTTCGCCGCTGGTTAGCACACTTCGCCGAGTTGGGATATTCGAGAAGTACGGTGGCACGCAAACTCGCATCGGTGCGCGGCTTCTTCCGTTTTCTTCAAAGAGAGGGTCGGACCGAAGGACGCTGTGCCTTTCTCGAGCTGAGCACCCCACGTGTACCCCGATCTCTTCCGCACTTCCTCACTGTTCAGGAAGTGATGCGCCTTCTCGACCAGCCAGAGACAAACACCTACCGGGGTCGACGAGATCTTGCCATTCTCGAAATCCTCTACAGTACCGGCCTACGTGTCAGTGAACTGGTCGCCCTCAACTGGGAACACATCGATGATGCAGCGCGACTCGTCAGAACCCTGGGAAAGGGACGCATGGAACGCATCGTTCCGATCGGGGAGCATGCGTTGGCAGCACTGTTTGCATACAAGGATGAAATCCCGGCGCGCTGGAGACCACTCGAACCAAC
This sequence comes from Planctomycetota bacterium, assembly GCA_050256595.1. Taxonomy (GTDB): domain Bacteria; phylum Planctomycetota; class UBA8108; order UBA1146; family UBA1146; genus UBA1146. The sequence goes on along the minus strand of JBBWWE010000141.1, from coordinate 3,380 downwards.
ATCTGCTGTCTTGCTCAACCGATTCGGGGATCGAATCTCGGATCGATCGATTCGCAAGATCTTTGATCGCTACATCCACAAGGCAGGCCTCGATGCCAAGACCAGTCCCCACACGCTGAGACATTCCTACGCCACCCATCTGCTCGATAGCGGTGCCAATCTCAGGGAAGTTCAGGAATTGCTGGGACACAAGCACCTGGCCACCACCCAGGTCTACACTCACCTCAGTAGCGAAAGGCTGTCGGAAACCTACCAGCAGTCTCACCCCCACAGTCGACTTCCTGAGAGTGAAACGGCGCTCTAGCCTTCAGACCGGCATGACTCAGCCAATGATCTGCCTTCGGGCGATTGCTGCCTCGCCGTGATGTGGCTATTCTTCCGGCTCCGGTACCTGACAGGGGATCCCGGGCTGGCGTAGCTCAGCTGGTAGAGCACAGCTTTCGTAAAGCTGAGGTCACGGGTTCGACTCCCGTCGCCAGCTCCACGATATCTACAGGCCCCGCAAACATCCGTTTGTGGGGCTTTTTTCAGCCCAGAACCGTTCCTGACCCACGATCCCCAGCATCAGAAGGTAAAATACTGATTCCTGGATGGGTGCCAGATCTCCACTCGCAACCCTATCCAACCGGGCATACAATCAAGGTAGCCTCGCCCCCGACATCCAGAAGCCTGTTTCAGGAGAGAAACGTGCTACGTCATTTCTTTTCGAGAACAGGTTCCTTTTGGCGGGTTGAATCCGGGCTCTAACGTCACAATTTTCCATGCCCCGCATGACCTTGAAAGGGGACTCATGTCTCGCAATCAAATCAATGTCTCGCCATTCTTCCTGGTGCTGGCGACCTTAGTCGTCTTCGCTTGCGCAACATCCATCAATGCCCAGTGCGATCCAGGTGGAGGCCTGGGTGGAACGGGTGCCGATGTCATCGTCGGTGAGTTGACGGGAACCCAGAGTTATGGCAACGCCGGCGGCTACTATGCCTTCTCGGTCGGAACCACTTCCTGCAACATCGGCACCGAAGAACTGGATTGGATCGCCAGTACCAACAACCATCCGGTGATCGGACAGAACATGTTCCGGCTCAAAGATGGAACCTTCGAGCAGATCGGAATGAGCTGGCTCAAACATGGATTCACGGCGCTGCAGGGCAACACCTGCGGTTGTGGATGCACGTCATCGGGTACCGGAACACGCCTCGGAGTCGGATGCTCCGACCCCTACGGCGCATCCCTCAACGGCAGCCAGGGAAGCCTGGGTGCTCGTTCCGAGGTGATCGATCCGGCACACGGTGGATTCATCTATCCGCAGATCCTGGATCCGAGCAACTCCGATTTGACCTGGCGACGCCTGCGCGTCCACGGCAACGATCTGAATCCGACCCTCAACAGTGGTGCCTCCTATTTCGTCGAGGGGCACTATGTCACTCCCGACGATGCAGCCGATGGAAACCACCACAACAACACCAGTTACCGAAATATTTCGGTCTCCTCCAGTACCAGTAACCATGCCATCACTTTCACCGGATCGACCCAGCGGCAACAGCCGGGCATCCAGGCGTGGCAAGACAACGATCCGAGTGTGACCCTCGTCGATATCTCTGATGGAGATGACGGACTTCTCATCCTCGGTTACAAGGTCACCCAGCAGACGGCAAATCTGTGGCAGTACGAGTACGCACTCTACAACATGGATTCAACTCGCTCGGTGCGTAGTTTCTCGCTGCCGTTACTGGGTGTTGTCGCCAGCGATATCGGTTTTCACGATGTCGAATATCACAGCACCGAGGTCTATGACGGTACCGACTGGGCCACCTCGACCGCCGGCGGAGAAATTAGCTGGAGCACATCGACCATCGCCCAGAACAGCAATGCCAACGCGCTACGCTGGGGATCGATGTACAACTTCCGCTTTGTCACCACATCTGGCCCCACCCCTGCCAACGCAACTCTCGGTATGTTTACGACAGGAGGCACCCTGCTGGTACCGATCCTGGCACCGATGGTTGGCAACCTAGATTGCAACAACAACGGCATCCCGGATTCCCAAGAAATCGCCAATGGCGCATCTGATTGTGACGGCAATGGACTGCTCGATGAGTGCCAGGACGACTGCGATAACGATGGGGAAGCGGATGCCTGCGAACTGATCAACGGCGCACTGGACTGCGACGGTGATTTTGTTCCCGACACCTGCCAGATCGCCTCGGGCGCACCAGACTGTGATTTCGACGGAGTTCTCGATAGTTGCGAGATCAGTCAGGGAACTGAGACGGACTGCGACCTCGACGGGACCATCGATAGCTGTCAGATCGCAGCCAATCCAGACACTGATTGCGACAACAATGGCGTACTCGATGCCTGTGAGGCGGCAGGGATCTTCTCCTATGTCGATACCGTCACTCCTCCGGCTCCGATCGCTGACAATTTGCCCAACGTGGTCCGGACCCTCAATGTCGACCAGATCGGTCTCGTCGATGATGTCGATGTCGCACTCGATGTGACGCATACGTGGATCGGCGATCTCGCCATCTCTTTGAGTAATCCATCCGGAACCAGTGTCACATTGCATGGCCAATCGGGTGGCAGTTCTGATGATATCAATACCGTCTATGACGACGACGGAGGCGCAAACACCACCTCTCCAGCGTCACCGCTTTCAGCTTTTGACAATCAAAGCGCGCTCGGCGACTGGACGTTGACGATCTCTGACAATGCCGGTGGAGATTCTGGCACGCTGAACGAATGGGGACTCGAGATCGCCATCGCTGGCGCAGGCATCCCCGACTGCAACAACAACGGTATCCATGATGATTGCGAAATCGCCTCTGCCGGAGACTGCAATAACAACGGCGTTCTCGATGAATGTGACATCTCATCGGGTACTAGCACCGACAACAACAACGATGGAATCCCTGACGAGTGCAGTGCCATCACCTTCGTCACCGGCGACACCAATAACGATGGTAACCACGACATCAGCGATGTGGTGAATACCCTCGGCTATCTGTTCGGAGGTCTCACAACCAATTGCGTTGCTGCTCATAACTGCAACGGTGACAACTCGGTCGACATCTCCGATCCGGTGTACCTCCTGCAGTATCTGTTCGATACCGGAGCAGACCCTGCCGCACCGTTCCCGAACTGTGGGCCCGAGGGCGGCGGCGGACTGGGATGTGTTTCGTTCAGTAGTTGCCCATGATGGAGTAGGCACGACGGACCCCTTTCGGTATTTCCGGAGGGGGTCCGTTGCTGCCTTGAGGTTTATTGACACCGTAGGAGGTTGGGCGATGTCAAGAAGTTGCCTGTTGCCCGTACTCATCTTGTTGCTGTCGCTGCTCATCCCTCGTCAAGGAATCAGCCAGCCCTGCGATCCCGGCGGAGGC
>JBBWWE010000140.1:0-4392 GCA_050256595.1 Planctomycetota bacterium | reverse complement strand
CTGATCCTGGCCAATGGGGGTACAGGATTGTTCAAGATCGGGTTGAAGAAGTTTCTCAAGATCCGGATTTTCCGCCACACTCCTTTCCCCCTTCATGATCACTGCCGCAAGAATCTGGGCTGGTCAAAAGCCCAGATTCTGGTGCGTTTCGTGATCGCGCAGGCGGTGCTGGCTCCGTTGCTGATCATCCTGGTACTCAAGATCCGCTGAATGGGTGACAAGAACGGAAAGCGGCACAATGCTCTCCGGATAGCGATACTAGATGCCCCTCGGACAAGAATGAGCAGGCAAAAAAGAAGGCCCTGAGCGCGCTGCGCTCAGGGCCTTCTTCGATCCGGATCGATATGTACCCTAGTAGTCCACCTGGCGGAAGGTTCCACCATTCATGGCAGAGAGGTTGATGTAGAACGCCTCTTCGCCGGAGTAGAACGAACTGGTGAAGTATATGGTATGGACCGGCAGGTTTTCGAAGTTGGCTGCCGTGATCGACTCCAGGCAGACGTCTGCGTAGTTACCACCACCGGAACCGTTGCAGTAAGGTTCACGGGCACCGCAGATGATGACCTGCTTGTACGCACCAGCTGATTGCTGTGCAAGGCCGAGTCCTGCCAGAGCTGCATCGAGCAGACAGTGGTTCTCGATGGGAGCAAGCGTGCCCATCCATGCCTGAGCCGAAGCCTTGTGGGCCGGCGAGGCGTGGCAGCAGTCGGGTCGCCAGATGTAAGTCGTGGAGTTGTACGCAACGATGGCAAAGTCAACGGCAGCAGAAAGCTGGTTGAGCGTCTGAGCAACTTCCTGACGAATCATGTCGAAGATCTCAGTTTCTCCACAGAAGCCGTAGGCCGGAACGATGAAGACAAAAACATCTCCCTCGAACTCACTGCCATAGAAGTTGATCGCTTCGGGTGCGTCCTCTTCCTCGTCGTCAACACCAGATCCGCCGGCTGGCAGATCGAGAGGTTTCCGAAGACCAGAATCATCATCCGCACTGAAGGGCGTACCTACAGCAACCGACGTGAAGATCAGCAATAACGCCATCAGCATCAGAACCTGAACTCGGTTCAACATGTTCATCCCTCCTCCTGAGAGGTTTACCGCGGGCGGTCGATGGCCAACGCCATCCACCAGACACCCTGTAGGACGTCACCCGATTCCCGATTCCCTCGCGGAAAATCCCCGGGATGGGCCCTGTCACTCACGTAACCGCTCCTAGTGTAGTGGAGTCACTACCAGGATACCAGTACCCAATTGGCCCCCTTGCCTCCGATTCGCGGGCGGATTAACGTGAAATGGTGAGGCACCCCGGATGGGCATGAAATTCCCCCATCCCCTCGAATTTGGACAAAAAGACCAACTTTTTCTTATCGGAGGAGATTACTCGATGCGTTCAAGATTCTGGACCGGCAGGGCTTCCTTGAAATCCCTCATCGCAGTTCTGGTACTCGGGTGCTTCACGGTTTTGTCGATGGCGGATCCGGTTCAGGAAGAAACGTCATCGGCCAAGGCGGTCTGGAAGGTCGAGAGAGTTCGGGGTGAAGACACGGTCCAGTACAACGTAACCATTTATCAGATTCCTGCGCCGGGGGGGCTTCGCTGGGTCTGGAGAGCGATTGCTTCTGATGGTTCTTATCCCGGTGGTTTTCCCATCGGTTCGATGTTGGTCCAGGGATCAGCAAAACCTAGACCGGAACTATTCGATCCTCTTTCTCCGGGTGTGATGGAAATGTTGCTGTCGGTGCACGGCGCAGGTGGCCGGGAGAACGGACTCGGTTGGGCCGATGGAACCCCGATCGGTTTACGCCGACAGATTCCCGTCGAGAGAACAGAAACCACCGATTCAGAAGGCATGATCACCCAGACGGCAACTCTCGCGGGAGGCGAGATTGTTGTTCGCGGTGGTGCCAGAACTTTGCGAATGACCGAGTTCAGCGAAACCCTTCACATGACAGCGGGCGGGTCCCTCAAATCGGCCGACTGGGTGTCGACCCTGGTTCGTGGCGAGGACGACAATGCCAGCACCGAGAATCGCCAACTCAAGGTGGAACGCCTCGAGGCCGGTCTGATCGAGGAAGAGGAATCCCAGGAAGTTCAGAGCGGATACGAGTTTCTCGCGCCCGTGGTGAGGGTTCTGCGCAAGGGAATGTCATTGGCCGCCGTGGAGATTGCCGAGAAGATGTTCAATGAGGATCGCAAGGAGCACGAAAAGGGGCCGCTAGGTGACGTTGTGAAGGAAGTGGCTGGACTCCTCAAAGCGAGTAAAAAGATCGCCTCGCAGCCTCTCGACCCCGATGTTCGTGCCCTCAAGATGATTGGCAAACCCGCTCCCGATTTCACCCTCGATGATGTCGAGGGGAATCCCGTGGGTCTCGCCGACTACAAGGGCAAGACCATCCTGCTGGCCTTCTGGGGGTATTCGTGAGGTGCCTGTCGTGCGGAGTCTCCGCACCTCAGCAAAATCCAGAAGGAATACGGCAAGAGCGATGTGTCTGTCGTGGCAATTAATGCCGACAACGACAGCAGAACCCGTATCCGCGAGTTCGTGCAGGAGAATGGCCTCCAGCAGCGTATGTTGCTGCGGGGGGACGGAGTCGGTTTTCAGCAGTACCATTTAAAGAGACTGCCGACGGTTTATTTCATCGACCGCAAGGGCAACGTTGTTTCCCGAAAAGCAGGCTATCAGAGTTACGAGCAACTGGAAAAATCGCTAAAAAAAGCGCTCGGGCGCTAGCGCCGAGAGGTCCCCCCCGCCCCGGACCGATCGGTGATCGGAGTGAGACATGAAATCGAACATCTTTCTGAACAGTATTGCCACGGTAATTCTGCTGTGCATGACGGTAACTACCTCCTCCGTGCAGGGGCAGGGGAGTCCAGGCAACTGCTTCGTCACCACCTTTCTGACCGTTTCCGATGGTGACGATATCGTTCGCGAACTTGATCCGGACACCCTGGCGGTGATTTCTGAGACTCCGATATCGATCACAGGTGCCGTCGAGATCGATGGGATTAGGGGAATCGCCATTCATCCCACCACCGGCAACTGGTTCATGTTGGGGATGCTATCTCTTCCACCATCTCCAGCACCTTCGCCATGGTTGCTCGAATACGACCCAGTTAACCTCACCTTGAATCTGGTTGGTTTCACCGTACTCGATTTCAATGACATCGATTTCACCGAATCCGGCGATCTTCGTGCCATCACGAACACCCTCACCACGGGAGAGTCCAATTACTGCGAGTTGAGCATCATCACCGGTGGGCCATTCGATTTGTGCCAGTACAACGGCAGTGACGGTGGAGATTCCATCGCGTTGGGTGCTGGCGAAGAGGTGTTCCGTGCCTCGGGAGGGTGGGTGCCCGGTTCAACGCCACAGTTCGAGCGTCCCGCTGCCACGGGACCCAACAATTGCGATTCGACGATGATTCCCCTGTCGTCCACTCTCGCCGCGCAACCGGTGCGAAGTTTGACCTACTGGGATGACGAAGATGTTTTCATCTGGGTGCAGGAGAATGATTCGACCTATCTGGTCGATAGCGATGGCCAGGAGCAGTTGTTGGGAACAATGCCGGTCGACGTCAATGGAATCGCGCTGCTGGAAACTCCCACGACCTGCCCAACGGGGAATGCCTTCATCCGCGGTGACTGCAATCTCGACCTGGGCGTAAATGTTGCGGATGCGGTGTTCCTGCTGTCGAGTTTGTTCGTACCCGGGGCGACGCCACTGGGGTGTCGCGATGCTGGCGACGTCAACGATGACGGTGGAGTCAATGTGGCGGATGCGGTGTTCCTGCTTTCGAGCCTGTTCGTTCCGGGTTCAACGCCTGTACCGGAGCCGAATCTCCAGACCGGTTGCGGCCCCGACCCGACCGATACCGATCCCCTTCAGTGTGATCAGACCGCCTGTCCCTAGAAGGGCAGTCCGGACCGCCTGATCGTCTCGTCGATCCCATCCGAGTCCGGGTGTAACCATCGCCACGATCGGATATCCTCCCCGTGTTCCGGCTTGCCGAGTGCCGCCGGGTTGCTGGGAGGAGTTCGATGAGCGAGGCGGGTTCAGGGTTCGAGTTTCCCGAGCCACTTCCATCTCCTGATTTTCCTGCCCTCGAAGCTCAGGTACGGAGTTTCTGGGACGAGCAATCCATCGAGCAAAAAGCCCTTGCCCTACGCTCCGGAGCCGAACGTTACGTCTTCTTCGAGGGCCCGCCCACCGCCAACGGAATCCCCCATCCCGGTCATGCCATGACCCGGGCGATGAAGGATCTATTTCCCCGCTACCAGACGATGCGCGGGCGATTGTGCGAACGAAAAGCAGGGTGGGATACCCATGGCTTGCCGGTAGAGACAGAGGTTTGCAAGGAGATCGGAATCCACTCCAAGGAAGAGATCGAGGAATA
>JBBWWE010000139.1:0-3356 GCA_050256595.1 Planctomycetota bacterium | reverse complement strand
CCCGCTAGCCGACTGCCAGCACCCATCGCACTGCGTAAGGGTATGCTCGATGCAGTCGTGCCGGTCGAGGGGTTTCGCACCCTTTCTTTGCAAGTGATCGAACAGATGATCGAAGACAAATTTCGCAAGGTCGAAGATCGACGCAAGAAACGCCGCGAGGGAATCAGCAATTACCTGCTCGATGAGACCGCGATCGGTAGAGTGATTACTTCACGTGTTGCACTCAAAACAGTACGCCAGAAAACCATGGGCAAGATGCCCGCACCCGAATCCGCCATCGCCGTGGCACGATACTCGGCCTCTCACGACCGTCTATCTTCCTTCCGCAAAGAAGCTGCAGAGGTTGCCGAGCTGGCCCTGGGCCCGGTCTGTCGTAATCTCGTATCCATCTTTCAGGATTCCGAACTTGTCCGCCGTGGCGCTCCTTCCGACCCCCAGGGAACCTGGCCTGGCGACAGGAATTTACTGATTCTCGGGGCTGGAATCATGGGATCCGGTGTCGCCACTGTCGCCATCGAAAAGGGCGTTTCGGTACGCCTGCGTGACATCTCCGAGGATGCCCTCGACTCAGGTCTGATGGCCATCGGCAAGGCGATCGCCGTCAAACACAAACGAAAGAGAATCACCGAGCATCAACAACTGGAGATCCTGTCGAGATTGAGTCATGGCACGGATCTCGCTGGAGTCGGTCGGTGTGGGGGAGTCCTGGAAGCGGTCGTCGAGAGACTCGATGTCAAAAAGTCAGTACTCGCCGACATCGGTCCGCAACTTCCATCGGATGCGATCTTTGCCACCAACACCTCTGCATTGAGCGTCACACACATCCAGCAAGAAAGCCCAGTCGCTGACCGCGTCGTCGGCCTGCATTTTTTCAACCCTGTTGTGCGAATGCCGCTCGTCGAAGTCATCCCTGGCGAACTCACTGACCCTTCGGCAGTAGGCATCGCACTGGCGCTCGCCAGAAAACTCGGCAAATACCCGATCATCGTCAAGGATTCTCCTGGATTCCTGGTCAACCGGCTGCTGTGCCCCTATCTCGATGCAGCTTCTCGGCTGCTACAAAGAGGAGTGAGCGGTACCACCATCGACCATGTCGCTCGATCCCACGGGTTGCCGATGGGGCCGTTCCGCTTGATGGATGAAGTCGGTCTCGATATCGGAATGGAAGTCCAGGAAACACTGCAGGCGGCATTTGGTGAAAGAGCTTCAGCCTCTCCCTTGCTGGCAAAGATGGTCGACCGTGGCTGGCTCGGGAGGAAATCGGGAAGCGGATTCTATCTTCACCATGGTCACAAGACGGTATGGAACCAGCGTCTCGGCGATTTGCTCGACAGTTCTGCCACCAGCATTCCTGCGGCCGAGATCATCCACGAATTGCTCGATCCGATGGTCGACGAGGCCGCCCGGTGCCTTGAAGAACAGGTGATCGAGGATCCAGGATTGCTCGATCTCGCCATGGTCATGGGAACCGGTTTCCCGCCACACCTGGGCGGGCCACTTCGCGCCGCCGACGGTGAGGGAATCGCTGTGATCGAACAACGATTGCGAGCCAGCCATCAAGCCGGAGCCGCAAGAACTCCGTGCGCATTGCTCAGCGATCTCGCCAGTTCCAGACGTCCTTTTTACTCGCTCAGAAGCACCACAGGCTCCATCTGAGGCGCCCGGGGCCCGAGTTTCTTGGTGATTTCTTCAAATCCCTGTAATCTGGTGAAGAAGGGGGTCGCAGACGATGACCATCTTGACCGCTCTGGCTTTTTCAGGGCTGCTGCTCGTGGGCCTTCAGGATCCGGTCACTGACCCCGTGCCCGACCCCTCTCGTAGCCCGACCAGCAGCGCCATCGAGTTGCTCGAGCAGTTGAAAAATCCCGACCGTAAGATTCAACAAGAGGCGCTGCAGACGATTCTGATCCGACCTGATCCAGCCCTGCTGCCGGGTCTGATGGCGATCCTCAACGATCCCGACCCCGGCCTTCGCCGGCAGATCACTCTTCTGGTGCTGAGGGCCTATCCAGATCATTGCTTCAAGTTCTTCCAGGAGGCCCTGGGAGGCCTGGGAACCCCACGGCGCGAAGCAGCCGCCTATGGCCTCGGTCTGATCGATGACCCGCGTGTGGTGGCGCTACTGGAAGCCGCAGCGGTAGATCCTGACAGCACCGTGCAGATGGCAGCCTTACGTGGACTCCAGTCGCTGATCCGGGCCCAACTCCCGGTGATTTTCCGGCGCGTCTCTGGCAACCACATCGACACTGCCACCAGTTCCTCCTCGACAGCCCGTTCTGCTCTCTCTGTGCTCAATCGACTCGCTCAAGCACAGCCACACAATAACAACTTGCAAGCGGCCCGGTTACGCTGCCTCGACCCGGAATTTGCCGCGCAAAACCGCAACCACTGGCTTGAGAATCTCGCATTACCTGATCATAGATTGCAGCAACTCAGAGGTATTTTCGCCACTAACCAATCATGGCTCGGAAGAACCACGCCGCCGAAACCCCTGCGCTATCAATTTTCGATGTTCAACCTCGTCTCTGGCTCCAGCAAGGGCATCAGCATCGATGCCAACGTCTCCGACATCGCAACCCTACGGGCGCTTGATTACGACCTCGATCGGGTCATCCATCTACGCATCGCTTCGGATCTGTGGTTCAACATTCCTGATGCGCTTGAACCAGAGATTGAGTTTTCCGAAAACCATGTCGATATTTCTTTCAAAATCGAGCGTTTCCCACTTCGCCACGCTGGAATCGGTCTGCTCAACATCTCCTACTGGGAAAGTAAAATCTCCGGCGGGGCGGCCTTGCTACGCTTCGATGCGAAATCGTTCCGGCTCATCGAGGAGACCATCCACGATGCCGATGGCAAAACCATCTGGAAGTTGACGGTTCCTGCGTGGTTCGAAGAAATCACAACAATGCCGCAACAGATCAATATCGACATCCCCGGTGGCAGAGTCGGAGCAAAATTGGCCCATCTCAAACTGACCCTGAAGTTTCAGCACAAAGCCAGCCAGTGGCTGCTGGCGCGTGCCAAGACGGTCGAGATCACAACCCAGGGAGAGCAGGATCGGGCCTACTGCGAGGTCGAGTTGCTACCCTCGGCCGCTGCTGAACCCGCAGCTGGCGGGGCAGGATCGGACAAATCGAGTTCACCACCGGGCTCTGCCGATGATTCAGATTCTGGCCAGGGATCGAGTGCCGGTTCGCCACGCAAATAGAGCATCTTGTTGGCCTCCAGGCGCTTGGCGATATTCGCACGTCGCGCATTACGCGCCGCTTCTAAAGCTGCCTGCTGCCACTGCAGAGCCTGGTCGAACCTACCCAACGCCGCCAGAATCATCGCCTTCGTCTCGACGTATTCGA
>JBBWWE010000138.1:0-2612 GCA_050256595.1 Planctomycetota bacterium | reverse complement strand
TGGCGTCGTACATATCCCAGTTGCTCTCACTGATGGCTCCAGAGACCTGACTGGTGATATCCAGTTCGACCCCGTCTACCACGTGATAGATGCGATCGTTGTGTATCACGAGGTCTGCGCTGGTGCGGTAGTGACCATCGTTGGCAATCGAACCGATTTCAGGTGCGTTCTGGTTCAAGACACCGTGGCTGCCAGTCTGGACCGTTCCGCCCCAACGATCGGTGGCAAAATCGACCCAGTCCTGGGGGTCTGCCCATCCTTCGAAGTCGTCATCGTTATCGAGGCTACGGAAGTTACCGTCGGAATTTTTGATCCTGACGTTCCCTCCGGTGGTGGAGCCATTATTCTTTCGTTCGCGATAGATCTCACCTGTGCAACGGAAGTAATCGGAATCGATGGTCAGGGTTTTCGAACTTCCAACACCGACGTAGATATCTCCGTTGGCATGTACTTTTCCCTCGAAGGTCATGCTGGGTCCGGGTAGCAGTTCCAGATCGTCATCGTAGAAGATGGCATAGTCGAAGAGCGGGTTTCGTTGCACTTCGATGGTCCGCTTCAACTGGCTCTTGGCGATACCGATCTCAATGCCGGAGGTCTGAGAGACTCCCGGATAGAGCTGGACCACTTTCGTGGAAATGGACTGGGTTAGACCCCCGGTATCGGTGGAGTCATAGAGGACCTCGATCGATCTCCAACCATTTTCGTCCAGATCTTCCGGGTAGACGGAAGGAGTGAGATCTTCACCATTCCATGCATAAGTATTTCCACCGATTTCGACCGTTCCTGCAGCGATGGTGGAGTTCTCGAAGGGGTCGTCGAAGTTTGCCGTCCTCTGCAGGATCTGTTTCTGAGCAGCATCGAGGATCGCCTCGGCGAGGGTTCTCGCCTGTAGCCTGTCGAGTTGGAATCGAGAATCCTTGGCGCGGTTCAGAGTGGTTGCAACGGTGGCTGCCGAGATCAATCCCAGCACCAAAGTCATGAAGACGGTCACGAACAGAGCGGTCCCGCGCTGGTTTGTTCGGTGTAGTTGATTATCGAGCGGATTGTATTTGGTCATGAGAGTGGCTCCTTCAAGTGGGTTCAACTTCACTGGTTTCATCTGCGTGGGTGTATTCATCACTGGGCATCCGCGAGGAAGTTTCTGCGCTTGACTCGACTTCGTATCGAGTAGGGGATCTCGTCAGGTCTTCTTTGCAGGTTCAGCGCGACGACGATCGCCTGCCCCTGAGCGTCGAAAGAAAGGCCTGGAAGTCTGACGGTTCCTGATTCGTCGAACTGGTAAGTACCGATACCAACGGCAAGCAGCCAGGAAGAGGAATTCCCAAGGTCATCAGAGACGGAACAACTGACGTTTCCGACGTGGTACTCCTCGGCTGTAGGGTCGGTGGAGAGTCGCTCCCAGCGGACGGTACACGTTGCTACCGGTATTTCGAATCCTGAACTGTCCACGAAGTAGTATTCCCCTGCGGTGAGGTCGTACTCTCTGCGCCATGTTGCGGGGTCGATTCGATCCCACTGTGTTGTCTGGTCATTCCAGGAGTATCCGAGGACTTCGACTTCTAGTGCATCGCCATCATCCAGGATCGAGGGAGCAGACCAACCCTGTCGCAGTACCGACTCGATTCTCGAAAAGGCACGATGTGCATCGAGTTGTGCGGCGGAGTCTGCATCTGCTTCTCCTCCAAAACGGGAGAAGGAAGAAGCCACAGCGAGACTCAGAGATATGACGACCACGAATACGATGGTCGCAATGAGAATCTCGAGCAGGGTCGATCCCTGATCCTTGCAGGGATGGATCTTCTCCATGAAGACTCCTAGCGGGTTCGTACCACCCAGAATTGTTGTTCGGTGAGTTCGCCTGAATCTCGACCCTGCCAGGAAACCCTCACGAGAATTTCCAGTGGGTCTGCGTCGAGGTCGTTCGCCTCAACATCGATGGTGGGTACGGAGAGGTCGGAGAGTTCCTCCATCGTTGGTTCTTCATCGAAGATCTGGACACCCTTTTTCGGCCAGTTTTCCTCGAGCAGGTATCCGGTGGAATCGTTGGTGAGATCCTCAAGAGTTCGCGAATAGAGTTCCTCCAGTACTGCGCGGGCATATCCCGTGGCGCGCGTCACTTCACGAGAGTTATTTTGCTCCTTCAGGACCGGTAACAGCAGCAAGGATGCGCCGAGACTCACCAGGCCCATCAGAGCCATGGCAATCATCACTTCCAGCAGCGTGAAACCTTGCTGACGGATGTGCGGATCGGGACTCGGATTCATCGCAGATTCTCTCCTTCGATGGGAAGTCGTCAGGGTGGCATTGGGTCGAAAAAGCACACCTGGGACCCAGAGAAGATTACGACGAGAGTGGCTCTAGGCGCAAATCTGACCTACGGGGTGGGTGCACCTGTTGGCTTGCTTGTGGGACTATCTTCCGGAAAGGTATGCCGGATCGTCTAGCCGCCAATCTCGAACAAGAGCCGAATACTGGTCGCATGGTCCCCATCGAAAGAAGAGATATGCCGTTTCGTGGAGGTCCGTGTGCCCTCCAGCAGCCATCGGAACCAGCGGGAGGGGCGAGAACAGATTCCGAGTCGAAAAACCTCGACTCCGCCGGCATCGGTTCCC
>JBBWWE010000137.1:0-5837 GCA_050256595.1 Planctomycetota bacterium | reverse complement strand
TTCGATGATCACTGCCCTCACGTCGGTTCCTCGATGGTCGGGGCTGTCGTCGAGGATGGCCAGGTGGAATGCCCGCTTCATGGTGCCTGCTTCGATACGAGTAGTGGTGCCGTCCTGGACGGTCCTACCACTGAAGATCTGGTCTGTCATCCGGTGAGGATCGTTGCAGATCAGGTAGAAGTGGCACTTCCTCCTGCGGATTCGGGTGCCTGAATCGATGTGGTGATCGGTTTGGTCGTCTCGCGTCTCGCGTCTCTCGCCTTGCCTCGCCGCGAGGATGCGCGAAACTGGTCGCAAAGAAAACTCCTGGTTGAGGGAGGCTCGATGCGCCGTTTGATCACGTCAGTTTTGCTGCTCCTGCTATTTTCCGGCTGCATCGTCGTGCAGTCCGATGCGACCCGTCTCGATGACGAGACCGGTGCATTCCATATCGATCTTCGATCGGGTGGTGAGGAGACCGAAGAGTCTTCTTCGGAAGCGTCAGATGAGGCTTCGCAAGAGGCTACAGAAGAAGTAGACGACTCGAAGGTGTCCGAACTGCGAGACAAGATCGGTGAACTGGAACGAAAGGCCGAGCAAGCCGAGACGGAGATGGAGATCGCCGAGATGGAGAGCGCTCTTGCCGAGGAGGCGCGCGATCACGAGCACCAAGAGGCTCAGCGATCTGTCCAGGAGGCCGCAAAAGATCTGGAGTTGTTTCACCAGTTCGAACGGCTGGAACTGATACACAATGCCCAGCAAGGCCTTGCTTCCACCGAGAGCCGTTTTCTGGATGCCCAGGCGGAACTGGAGCAACTCACCATCCTCTACGAGGGCTCCGAACTGGAGGACGGCACCGCTGAACTGGTTCTCGAACGTGGCCGCAGAAGCCTGGCGAGAGCTCAGGAGTCACTGGATCAGGAACGTCGTGATCACCGTCTGGCGATGGAGGTCGAGATCCCGAAAAAAGAAAGAGATTTGCATCGCGCACACAGGGATGCCGAGCGAGCCCTGGATCGTGGCGAACGTGAAACAACGATCGCCGAGTTGAGGTCCGAACTCAAGCAGGCGGAAATGGAACGCGATCTCGATGAGATGCAGGAACAACTCGAGGAGTCGCGCCACGACCTCCGTGATCTGACGGTTGATCAGTCCGAATCGATTCCTGTCGTCTGGAGGGTTTTCTGATGCACGGGATCGTCCTCGCGACGATGCTGTGTCTGTTGACGGCGCCTGATTCTTCTCCAGCGAAAACGGGTGACGACTGGCGAGCTGAAGCGACCGCTGGCCTGCAAAAGGCGATCTCCTATCTGCTGGAACATCAGGAACCCGATGGTGCTTTCGGGCACTGGCGCGGTCCCATCGGGTCCGACGACTGGTACTGGTCGATCCCCGGACAGCACTACTCCTGGCAAGTGGCCACCACTGCCATCACCTGCGTGACTCTGATGGATCTGGCAGATCTGGCCCCGGAAGGCGCCGAGGAGGCGCTCCTGCGCGGTCTCGATCACGTCTGCGAGAATGGTCGTCGCAAGCGCATCGCCAACTGGGATACCGACAACGTCTGGGCCTATGTCTATGCCCTGGAGGCGGTTGCCCGGGCCCTGGCGGAGGATCCGCAGCGCATCGGTGTCGAGCGGTGCGCTCGCCTGAGAACTCTCGGTGAGGACCTGATCGAAACGCTCGAGTGGTACCAGAGTCCCGACGGCGGCTGGGCCTACTACGATAATCCACCCTATACACGTCGACCGAAGTGGGGCACCTCCTTCGTCACCGCTTCCTTGTTGATCATCTTCCGTCAGTGCGAACAGGTCGGGCTCGAGGTTCCCGACAAGATGCAGGAGCGCGGGTTGCGGGCGCTACGCCGCTGTCGTTTGCCCAATGGCGCCTACGACTACAACGTATCGGTGATTCCCAGCACCCGCGGACTGACCGGGATCAACCAGATCAAGGGGTCGCTGTGTCGCATCCAGGTCGGAAATCTCGCCCTGCGAATCTGCGGCGACGAGGGGGAAGTGAACTACGAGCAGATGGCAGTGGGATTAGAGCAGTTGATGCGCCATCACAAGTTCATCTCACTGTCTCGGGGAAGACCTTTTCCGCACGAGGCCTACTACGCCAATAGCGGTTACTTCTTCTTCTACGGTCATTACTACGCCGCAGGGGTGATCGAACTGTTGCCGAGAGAGATGCGTCTCGACTGGTGGCCTCGACTGGTCGAGAAGGTGCTGGCGACCCAGGAATCCGATGGGTCGATGTGGGATTACTCCATGTTCTCCTATCACCGCATCTATGGCACCGCCTGGAGTGCCTCGGTGCTGGTGAAGGCGTTACGAGAGGCACCGGTCCAGCAGCGAAGAGCAGTTCCCACGGTGAAGCCGACCAAACTCTGATCGCGAAGTTGGTGCTCGGCTGAGACGGTGCATTAAAAGGATGGTGCATAAAAAAAGGGTGTCGGGTCAAAGACCCGACACCCTTTTTACGATCACTATTTCAGTGAATTACTTGTCGGCGCACCACGGCTTGGTGCAGTCGTCGCCGCAAGTCTTGGCCGCAGCAGCATCGCAAGCAGCGGCACATGCAGCCGCGCACTCGGAGTCACTGGTGTTCTTGGCGCCGCCTTGAGGGGCGAAGATACAGCCTGCAGTAGCGAGCCCAGCAACAACGATAAGTGCGAGGAAAGTTTTACGCATTCTAGATCCTTTCAGAGAGAACCACACCGGATCCTCTCTGGGATACCGGGGGAATCATGATCACGGTCCCATGGGGACCAAACAAGAGCCTGGATTGTACACCTTTGATACGAGGGTGTCGTTACCAGAGTTCCCCTTCACGCAGTTTCGGTAGTTATTTCTGAGGGGGATCGAGGTGAGACTCTGCGCGCTGCCCGACTCGATCCAGCCTTGAGGTTTGTAAGTCATTCCCCGGAGAGGAGTTGGTCTCTTCTGAGTTGACGCAATTTATCGCTCGATGAGCCGGCTTCGCCGGCCTCCCAGAAGGACGAATAGGCGAAGTGGCTGACTCCCTGGCAGCCGAGTCGCAGTGCCAGTTCACCCTGGCGATGGGTGATTTGCGGATCCTCGTGCAGGTAAGTGCCCAGTCCCATGATCACCGGATAACCACGCGCTTCGTGCAGGCATTCCTGAACCCTCTGTTCGAAGCGAACCACCTCGCGGTCGTACTGCATCGGAAAAACCGCATCGACGAGTCCGAGTCGCAGCCAGCGCGGCCAGTCCTGGCGCACCCGATCATGAGCGATGCGTGGGGTCCGGTAGACCGCGGCAGTCAGTAAAGCATCCCGATCCACCCCTCGTACTGCCTGGCGAATCTCACGCACCATCTGGGTGATCTGATCGCGGCGCCACTTTTCCCAGGAATCGGGGGTCTTGTCGGGGTCGGAGGATCCAGATGATTGTTCATACAACTGCAAACTGCGCGGATCCCGCGGGTAATCGATCTCGATGCCCGATTCGAGGAACCGGATGTAATCGAGGTGAATCCCATCGATGGGATAGTTCGCGACCAGTTCGGCGCAGATGCTTGCCACATGCTCGCGCACCTCGGGAAGACAGGGATTCAATGCTACGTAGTAATTTGGTTGAAGAGGCTGCCTGTTCCCGTCGCCATCATGCAGGAACCATTGAGGTCGTACTCTCCAGTGCTGGGGGGGAGAGGTTTCCGGCGGTGGTTGATTTCCGCGCCAACCGGGAACCGCGTTGATCCAGGCATGGATCGATATGCCGTGTCGCTTCGCCTCCTGGCAGGCGACCGCCAGTGGATCGAATCCTGGATCTTGATGGTCGAACTCCTCGGCCCACGGCTCCAGCGTCGAACGGTAGAAAACGGTACCGTTACCGCGTACCTGGAACAGCACCGTATCGAAGCCACCGTGGGCGGCATTTGTGATACAGGATCGGACTTGCGGTTCGGTCAGGTAGTCCCAGCGGGTGATCCATAGCGCTTTGCGGATGGGGACCTCCGCACGCCGACTGCAACCGCTGCTGAGCACCGTCAGCAAGCATGCCAGCAACAGCACGCAGTGGGGACGAATCAGCCAGCTCAAGATGGCTCCGACGGGCGGCTCTGTGGCAGTACCAGTTCGATGCTGTCGGGGAACACTTGCATTTCGATGACCTCGGGGGTTCCCATGATGTCTCCATCGACCAGAAACGGGAAACGGGTTTGTTCCAGCCGGACCCGTTTGCACTGGCGGTAGAAGATGTCATCTCGGGTCTCGAGGTGGGTGCCCGCCGAGACCTCGCGATACAACCGCAGTGTTTCCCTGAATCCGAGGGTGGGAAGCAGGCACACATCGAGCAGGCCATCGTTGACGTTCGATTTTGGACAAGGTGTGAATCCTCCGCCGATGGTTCCCTCGTTACAGAAAAAGAGCGCTGATCCGGAGAGTTCCATCGACTCCCCATCGATTTCGAGATTCCACTCGAAGCAGCGATTCTCGTTGCTGGCGATGGCCTGGAGTGCCAGCAGTCGGTAGAAGGGATCGCCGATCCAGCGCACCGGAAGGGAAATCACGGGCATCTGACGAAGGTGATCAAATCGCTGTGCGATGAGGGCGGGCATTCCAGCGGCGCCGACCTGCAACATCAGGCCCCGGGTCTCGCCATCATAGTTCAAGCCGACCGCATCGATCTTGTGGGTGTCAGGGGTACAGAAGGCGATCTTGATGGCTTCACTGGTCTTGACCGGCAGTCCTAGCCCGCGGGCCAGGTTGTTGCCGGTGCCAGCGGGAATCAGTGCCACCGGGGCTCTGATCCCCGCCTCCTGCAGCCACTTGAGACCCAGATTGATGGTCCCATCTCCTCCGACGATCACCGCTCGATCGACAGCGAGTTCTGTTTCAGGGGAAGAGAACACATCTCTCCAGGTGACCTGGCACGATCCATCCAACTCTGCAACTTGCGATTCGAGTTCGCGATGGACCTCCGAAGCACGCCTCGAACCGGGGTTCGTCAGCAATAGCAGAGAGCATACGGACTCGGGAATATCCAGTCCCATCGTCACTCCACGGTTTGCCCGGGCTCGATGTTGATCACCTCGATCGGCAAATTGCCGATCGCTTCGCGCAGTTGTCCCGGGGTTCCGTGAAGAGCGGGAAAGGTGCCGAAGTGCATCGGGATCACCATCTGCACACCGAGCAGGTGGGCGGCCTTGGCCGCCTCCCTCGGGCCCATGGTGTAGAGATCTCCGATGGGGAGGATCGCCAGCGTCGGAGAGTATAACTCGCCGATGAGAGCCATGTCGCCGAAGACGCAAGTGTCTCCGGCGTAGTAAAAACGGAACTCGTTTTCTGTTTCGACGACGAAGCCTGCCGCTTCTCCACCATAGCGATACTCGTCATCGATGATGATTCCCGAGGAGTGCCGGGCATCGGTCATCGTCACCTGAAGACCGCAGATCTCGATGCTTCCACCCTTGTTCATCTCGACGACCTGATCATCGGGGAGACCCTTTTTGCGGTACCAGTGGGCCAGTTCGACGTTGCACACGACGCGGCAGCCGTGCTTCTGCGCCTGGTCGAGGACACTATCGGAGTGATCCCCGTGGCCATGGGTGAGCAATATCAGATCGACCTGTTCGGGTTCGCCAACCTTCTGCGGGAAACTTGGATTTTCGAACCAGGGATCGATCAGTACGGATCGTCCCGATGGAGTCCCGACCAGAAAAGTTGAATGTCCGAGCCACTGGAAGGTAGTTTCTTTACCGAGATAGGTCATCTGCTTCTCCTCTATCCGTGAACTGGAATCACTTTTTTGTCACGGTCTGCGATCGACACGCCGCAAGCAACTGTCGGGCGCGCTGTTCGATACCATCCCAGTTTTTCGTTTCTACATCCTGTG
>JBBWWE010000136.1:0-5307 GCA_050256595.1 Planctomycetota bacterium | reverse complement strand
GAGCGATCGAATGGTTGCTTGTCTCCCGCATCTTCTTCGAACTTCTGGCCCGGGCGAAGTGGCGCCAATCCATCCCTCGTTCTTGTTGTTGAGCCGAAGAACTGACCTCCAGTGTCACCAGTTCGTACCCGCCGGCTCGAGGCCTGTGATCGGAAAACCACTCCGTGACCTCAAGCAGGCGACCGGTTCCATCTGCGCTTAAACGGTCTCCATCGCGAGTGGCACTTATGGTGAGTTGTGGCTGATGCCTCTTCCAGCCTTTGAACCAGTCCCAGGAGATGGGGATACCCACCACGCGCTGGATCTCTTCTCCCGCAGGAACCGAAAAACTACCACGCCAGAAAAGGGTATCGATCCGGTCAGAGCAGTGGGACACGACCTCGACCTCGAACAGGCCATCCTTGACTGGAGATCGATTCGTCAGTGTCAGGAGAACGGGAATCCAGTCCGAATCCCAGCAGATCTTGTCACGCAGTGTGATGAAGGAGACCCCTGAATCCTTGTTTTCCAGCATAGATTGAGCCGCCAGCGGCAAAGCCAAGGAGACCAGCATCACGAGCAGGGAAATCCGCAACGCATGGCTGACCCGCATGCGACGGCTTCGATCTCTCATCATTCTTCTTCCTGCGCTGTTTCGAAGGAACTACGCCCCTCCACAGCGTCCTTGAGGATGCTGCGGTTCATGTACTCGATCTGTCCTCCGGTCGGCAATCCCCGCGCCAGGCGCGTCACATGAACTCCTGTCTCGGCCAGGGATTCGGTGACGAGCAAGGCGGTGCCATCACCTTCGAAGTCGGGGTTGGTGGCCAGGATGACCTCTTCCACCTCATCAGATCGGCTTCTCTCGACCAACTTATCGAGCGACATCTGTTCGGATCCACGCTCTTCGAGCGGCGAAAAGGAAGCTCCCAGAACATGATAAAGCCCTTGATAGGAACCACTCTCCTCGATGGCACGGAGATCCTTCGGCTGTTCGATCACACAGATGCGATTACGCTCACGACTCTCATCGGAACAGATAGTACAGATTTCTTCCTCACTGATGTTCTGACAGAGAGTGCAGCGACGGAGGTCATCCTTGACCCTCCGGATCGCTTCGGCAATTTGCATCGCCTCACTTCGTGACATCTTCAGGACATGGTAGGCGAGCCGCTCCGCACTCTTTTGCCCGATTCCGGGCAAAGTGGAGAACGCATCGATCAGCTCACCCAGGAGTCTTTCTCCGGCCAAGGTGCCTCCCTACGACATTCCCGGAAAGGACATGCCACCAGTAATGCGCGAGGTTTCCTTCTCTGATAGTTCTTTGGCCTTGTGTAATGCCTGCTGCACCGCCACCAGAATCAAGTCCTCCAGAAGATCTGCATCGTCTGGATCGATCGCCTGTGGATCGATCTCGATCTTCAGAACTTCCTGCTGGCCGCTGGCATAGACCTTGACCAGACCACTGCCCGATTCACCGACCACCGTCCGTTGCTTGAGATCTTCCTGGACCGCTTTCAGTTCCTTTTGCATCTTCTGGGCCTGCTGAAAAAGCCCCCCCAGATCACCGGTCGACATACGCGGACTCCTTCGAATTCAACTTCCGGATGCGGACGGCCCGGAAGCCGGGCCCCGATTTCGGGCCTTGCTTGAAAAGATCTCTTCGGCTTGCTGGATGATTTCCGGCTTGTCACCAGCCGGCTCCTTGTCACCATCGGGGCGACTTTCGGGCGAAACCGAAGCCTGCTGCACCATGATGATCAACGGTCCATGATCTCGCTGCCATTTCGCGATCACACGCGAGGCCAGGTCTTGCTCCAGTTCTCCCTTGAGGATCTCCGAGGCCTGCAACTGCCACTGGTCATCGTGGTATTCCAGTTTTCCTTCGGTGGTGAGCCGGCGGGCAAGAATTGGTGCATCTTGGCGGAATGCGTCGACCAGTTGTTCCCATGCAGCGAGGGTCGACTCCGGCGCATCTGAAACGGTCGTATCGGGACCATCTGTACTCGCAGCAACATCTTCTAACTGCGATTCTTCGGTCGAGGATTGCACGGAGCGACTGTCGGTAGTTGTCGGACCAGTATCGGCCTGGCCCTCGGCAACGGGAGATGGTGCAGGAGGAGATGGTGCAGGAATCGGTGCAGGAGCCGGTGCCGGCTCCATGGCTACGGGTGATGTCGATGCGGTCAAGGGAACCAGCCCTCTCAAGGTGGTCATCCGCATCAGCGCCAGTTCCAGCACCAGATCGCCACGATCCTGGCGCCGCAATCTCTGACGCGTCTCCTGCAAGATCTCCTGAGCCAGCAGGTTCGCTTCAAGATCTTTGTCACCCCAGTCACCGGATACACCACTGTGCAATCGCTGACGCAACTCCTCGGCAATCTGCTCCGTCAATACCGAGGGTTCAGTGCCCCCGCCGAGGATGGGGCTCAAGGCCGCGATGACGGCCGCCATATCCTCGGAATCGACCGCTGCCAGCAACCCTTCAAGGCGTTCCTGAGAAACCCTGCCGGTGATGCGATCGAGATCCTCGGGACCCGGATGATCTCCGGCAAAGGCAAGCACCTGATCGAGCAAGGACTGTGCGTCCCGCATGCCACCTCGTGCCAGCGAAGCAATACCATCGAGCAGACCATCCGCAGGAACCACGCCTTCTTGCTCGCAGATCTGATCGAGCCTGCGAACGATATCCGAGTTCGAGATGGAGCGGAAATCACAACGCTGACAACGCGAAAGAACCGTCGGAATCACCCGTTCCGGTTCGGTCGTGGCGAAGATGAACTTCACGTGAGCCGGAGGTTCCTCAAGGGTCTTGAGCAGTGCGTTGAAAGCCTCTCGTGTCAGCATATGAACTTCATCGATGATGAAGATCCGGTACGGTCCTTGAGTCGGCGCATACTGGACATGGTCGATCAGACTGCGGATGTCATCGATGCCTCGATGGGAAGCACCATCGAGTTCGGTTACATCGGAATCCTCCCCGATGAAGATTCGCTGACAGGTAGAACATTCGCCGCAAGGATCTCCTTCGTTGGCCTCACCACACTGCAAGGCGGCGGCAAAGATTCTCGCCATCGAGGTCTTTCCAACACCACGTGGCCCACAAAAGAGGTACGCGTGAGCGAGTCGTTGCTGCAGAATCGCCTGGCGGATCGCCTCCGAGACCGCTTCCTGCCCGACCACCGCATCGAAACTGCGGGGTCGATATCGTCGGGCGATGACCTGGTAGCGACCGTCTCCCCCGGAGCGGTTTCCTTCGGTCGAATTGAGGGTGGGTGCCGGATCGCTCATGGATTCATCTGAACCGCGCCCGAGCAACGCCGCAAGCCGTCAAATGGAAAGAGAAAGTCACTACAACACCCCTGAGGTGCCCAAAAACACCCTCATCCGCATTCACACCGAAGACCTGGAAAAGAGCGAAGACCGGAGCCCGAAGCACACCGACGGAGACCGACATGGCTGCTCCCGTCAGGGCCTGACCAGGTTCACGGGCCGCCAGTCGCCCGGACCCCGGATCTCTTCAACACGGCACCGGTGTGGCTACCGCATCGTTATTAAAGATTGGCGGAGAGGGTGGGATTCGAACCCACGGTACGCGCAAACGCACACACGCTTTCCAAGCGTGCACCTTAAACCACTCGGACACCTCTCCTGGTTTTTTCACTATCCGTCCAGATGCCGATGCACCATGCCGATCCACCGGCTCTGACGCCGCGGATCTGTAGCACAAAGGCATCGATTTGCGCGACCATTTTTCACCAGTCGCCGATGCAATTCCAGTTCTGAGGGCAAATCTGACCCCAATACCAGCACTATCTCAGGAGTTGTTGGCGGAGAGGGTGGGATTCGAACCCACGGAACCCGTGAAGGCTCACCGGTTTTCGAAACCGGCCCAATCGACCACTCTGGCACCTCTCCACTCCTCAAGACTCATTTTGATCCGATTCAGGCGTACCTCTGCATGCTCGAAAAAAGGATCGCAGCAGGTCCGCCGATTCTTCCGCCAGCACTCCTCCAACCCACGGCACGTCGTGATTGAAGAGTCCCGGCTCGAACAGTCCCAGTTTTGTTTCGACCGCGCCCCAGCGAGAATCGGCGGCTCCGAATACGACTCGCTCGATGCGAGCCTGAAGGATGGCTCCGGCACACATCGGACACGGCTCCAGGGTGCAATAGAGGGTACAGCCTTCCAGCCGCCAACCCTCCATCGCCTCGGCAGCCTGACCGATGGCAAGGATCTCGGCATGGGCGGTCGGATCTCGCAGCGTCTCCTTCGAATTGCGCGCCTTGGCAATCACACCCCGCTCGGGATGCCAGATCACCGCCCCCACCGGCACTTCACCATCCCGGCCCGCAGAGTGGGCCTGTTCAAGCGCCATCTGCATGCGAGGGATATCCTGATTTTCATCGAGCCAGGAGACGTCCATCTGACGAACTCCTCTCCCGGTCAGGTATTAAACGAGCACGCCGGGGAGGATTCGAACCCCCAACCTCCTGATCCGTAGTCAGGTGCTCTATCCAATTGAGCTACCGGCGCGCGGAAGAGGCCAATGGTAGCCAGCACCCTTGAGGTGTCAAGGCGACCGGAGGGGTGCTAGTCCCCATCCCAGCCATCGGGAACCCAGTCGTCGAGATCTTCGCTCTCTGGGGCCTCAGGTTTCGCATCTGCGCCGGGTTTCATGGAGGCCACGGCGCCGTCCGGCTCTGTCTCAGTGGAACGTTTTGGGCGCTCATCGGTAGTGAGTAAATCGTCGAGAATCTCGAGGCCACGATCTGCCCCCTGCTGACGCAGCCGCTCCGGCTCGGGCAGATGATCGAGTCCGGTCAGCCCGAGCACTTCGAGAAACTCGGTCGTGGTGCCGTAGAGGAGCGGACGTCCTACAGCCGTGTCCTGACCGGTCACTCGGATGAGATTCCATTCCATCAAATTTTTGAGGATGGGGCCGCACTGAACACCGCGAATCGCCTCCAGATCTGCCCGACGAACCGGTTGTCGATAGGCGATCACGGCCAGTGTCTCGAAGGCGGCAGAACTGAGGCGGATCCGTCGACTCTCCCCACGCAGGCGCGCCACGAAAGGCGCGTACTCCGACTTGGTGAGGAGTCTCAAACCGGCTCCGTCTTCGTGCAGAAGGTAACCGCGTGGAGTGGTCAGAAGTTCTGCTTCCAGCGCCTGCAGTTCCTTGTGCACTGCCCCTTTGGGAGCTTCTCTGAGCATCGCCTGCAGACGCCGCCGCGAAACCGGCTCGGGTGATGCAAAGAGGATGGCCTCTATGGTGCTTCGAAGAGTTTCGCCCTCGAGCGGTCCAGAAGGTTCTTCGGTGAGTT
>JBBWWE010000135.1:0-4278 GCA_050256595.1 Planctomycetota bacterium | reverse complement strand
GAACCGGCGACGCTTCCGACCAGAAATCGCCCTTCTGCAACTCCTGCAACTGTTCGTAGCGTTCCGTTAACTCGACAAGATCCTGTTGCTGCCTCGCTTCGACCTCGCCATCGTCGGTGGCCTCCGCTGTACTGGCAGCAGCCTCTGCGGAGGCTCCAGTGGACCCCTCCTCGGCTGCTTCCGCATCTGAGCGCTCGAGGGTGACGTTCTCCTCCAGTTCCTCGGAGATGCGCTCCTCCAACTGTTGCTGGTTGAGCACCAGGATCTCCATCGACTGGATCATCTGGGGCGAGAGGATCTGTTTCTGGGTCTGCTGCTGGAAGAGACCCGCATCGAGTCGCATCGAAGCACCTTCGCTTGTTGCCCCATTCGGATGAGATACAGGGCTACTGGAAAACAGCCACCAGGGAGGAGCGGGGGATGATTCCCCGGTTGTGACCTCTTTCCCCGGTCGAGGCCACAGTCGCCTTTTTGACGTACACAAGTCTATGTATGAATGCGACCTATGGCAATTCTCGATGGTACGGCATTGTTTCTGCTAGTCAAGCCTGAGGAGTCCCCCTCAGACCCGTTGCAGGCGCCTCAAATTCCACCAGAAACATGCCAACATGCAGTAAATAAACAACATCGGAGAACTGGAGGGCAGCGAAAGGGGTGGCGCTCCCGGCGCTGAAAAGTCGCTGGCGATCTGCACCTGGAGGACTCCGACCTGTCCCATCGGCAGGGCTATTTGCCCCGCGTCGGTGATTTCCTGCCACTGAGACCAGCGCTGACCGAGCCGTTGTCTCGAAGACAGGATCGATCGCCGCCCGTGGCGACGCGGATCGATCACTGCGGTGATTCCAGCGTTGACCGATCTCAGCCACAGTTGGCCGCTCTCGATGGCTCGAGAGCGTTGGAACTGCAGATGTTGTGCCGGTAGCATCCAGTCACCGTACCAGAGGTCCTCGGTGACATTGGCATGCCAGCGGGCACCCTTCTTGATCGTCTCAGCGGCGGTATCCGCGAGGATTCCCTCGTAACAGATCGAGATTCCAAGCATCGGAAAATCATCGCCGAGGTCGAAGGTCACCGCCTCTTTTCCCGCCACCAGTGAGGTCACTGGCAGTTCTATGCCCAGACCCGCGAGCACGTCACCAAAAGGAACCGTCTCACCAAAGGGCAATAACTCCTTTTTCCTGCCGAGTTGAACCTCGATGCTACGTTCTCGAGTGTCCGGATCGATGCGCGGTGAAAGTAACGCCACCGCGTTGGAATAACCCTGCTCTTCCCGCAGGCTGAGACCGATCAGCAACGGCTGCGACAGCCAATCGAGACACCACTCCTGAAGCCACTCGATCTTCCACGACTGGGGGAGAATCCCCTCCGGAAGCACGACCAGCACCGGTTGATCGGGAATCGGACCCTCGCTGGCAACCTCGATGAGTGCGCGGATCTTCTTCAACTGCTCTGCAGCCCCCTCCCGGCCATGTCTCAGTTCGAGCGGCAGTACCGGTTGCACGATCGAGACGGTCAATGGAACGTGCCCGATGGCCGAGGCCGATTCTGGCAGGGGAGCTTTTGCCAGCCCGATCAGTGGCGAAGCCATCAACACGAGCGCTGGAACTGTCGCAAGCCAGTCGCGCCGGGTGCGCTCCGATCGATCCCAGCAGGAGGCCGCAAGGAACCCAGAAGCCACCGCAAAAAACAACATCTCTTCAACACCGAACCACTGCACCAGTAACCAACTGCCGGTTGGATCCTCGGTGGCATAAGCAGCACCCATCGTCCAGCGGAAGATTCTTGGCCAGTACGATTCCATCACCATGAAGCAAACGCCCGCCCACATCGCTCGAAGCCACACCTTGTTGGGGCTGAACACGATACTGGCAGCACACAAACCCCAACCGAGAGAAGCGAGCGGCCAGCGGAGCAAGAAAGCACCCAGGCCCGCTGCGCTAGCGGTTGCCGATCCGGGATCTCCAAGTACGAAGATGCCGATGTAGCGGCTGACGGCGGTGCCGATCCAGGGCAAGCCCAGGCCTTCGACAACCAGACCAAAGATCCAGCCGATCAACAAAGCGCGAGAGAAGGAGGCTCCGGTGAGCGCCCGAGCCAGCAGCAGGAAACTGACCGGCATCAGCAGCACAAGCCCCCATGGTTCCAGCGATAACGGAATCATCACGGCACCCGCAAGCACCATGAACCACGGCTTTCGGTGCACCGTGACCGGTTGCGGATCGCCTCGGGAAGCTCCGCTGGGAGGCTCTGGACTGTCGCTGGATCGTGGATCCATCAAGGGAAGCGACTCCTCTCAGGGCAACTCTGGAAAGATCCTGACTCCCCTCTCGCGTCGAGTCCAGCCCGTCTACTGGCTTCCCTTGCCAGATCTCGGAGCATCCTCTACAATTCCCGCTTCCTGGCTCTTGCCCTGCCGGATAGTTGCCGGTCGAGTGGTACAGGAGATCGTCAGTCCTGGCTTCGATCCAGTTTCGATGTCAGCAGACCAACGAATCGACTCCAGGGTTGCCCGCAGCCACCGAAGGCCCGTGGCACCGACTGAAAGAGAGACGACTTGATTCGCGTCACACTCCGAAGCGGCGAAAACGCCGAGAAACTCCTGCAACGCTTCAAGCGCACTGTCGCCAAAGAAGGTCTGCTCAAGGAGATCAAGAAACGCAGTTTCTACGAGAAGCCCTCCGAAGCCAAACGACGTAAACAGAGGGAATTCGAGAAGTTGATGCGCAAGAAGGATCGTAAACAGGATATGAAAGACTCGCGACGCAAGTTGCGACGTCGATAGGCAAGAGTCGGATCCAGAAGATCGGGCCGGTCGCCAGATTGGCGTCCGGTCCTATTTTTTTCTCGGAAAGGGACTCCTCTTGGCGAGTACCGGACTTTGGCTAGTAGGTGCGCGAGGTGGTATCTCCACAACGGTGATCGCAGGGCTCGCAGCTCTCCAATCGGTCGGTAAGAAACCGACCGGCTTGGTCACCGAGACCGCCATCTTTGATGGTTGTGATCTGCCTGCTCTCAACGATCTGGTGGTCGGTGGTCACGAAATCCGTAACGGGTCGTTACTCGAAAGCGCCCGTGCCATCTGCTCGGACAGTGGCAGTCTAGGATCGGATCTGATCGAGGCGGTATCGGCACAACTCGAGGCGGCCGATGAGAAGATCCGACCGGGAATCCTGATCAATGCTGGAAAAGCGATCCTGTCTCTCGATGGCATCGATCCCGATTGCCATCAAGATCATCCGGCGAAAGCGGTGGCACGGGTAGAACAAGATCTCCGTGCTTTCATCGACGACAATGATCTTGAATCCGTGGTGGTCGTGATTCTGTCCTCGACGGAAGCATCCATCCCTGACCACCCGGCCCATCGACACGGTGCTGATCTGCTCGCAGCGATGAACTCTGGCGATGTGGAAGCGTTTCGATCCAGCACCATCTACGCCATCGCCGCAGCAAATATCGGTGCGAGTTTCATCAATTTCACTCCTTCACCGGCGGCATTGTTGCCCGCCACTTGCGAACTGCTCGAAGAGGGAGGCTGTCCTTTTGCCGGCAGTGACGGCAAGACGGGAGAAACTCTGGTCAAATCCGCACTGGCACCGATGTTTGCCCAGCGGGCCCTGAAGGTACTGTCATGGCAGGGATACAACATGCTCGGTGATCGAGATGGCGAAATCCTGGCCCACGAAGAAAATCGGCAGACAAAACTCGATTCAAAAGGTGAACTCATCCACCACATCCTCGGTGAAGACGTACACAGCCAGGTTTCCATCGATTACGTCCCGAGTCTGGGAGACAACAAGACCGCATGGGATCTGATCCATTTCGAGGGATTCCTCGACCACCGCATGACGATGCAGTTCACCTGGCAAGGATGTGACGCGATTCTCGCGGCTCCACTCGTCATCGACCTCGCCCGACTGCTGGCAGCGGCCAAAAAGAGCGGAGCAGCGGGCCTCCAGGAGCACTGCGGCCTGTTCTTCAAGAGCCCTCACGGTTCCCGGATCCACGATCTCGCCAGCCAGTATCGTGCTCTGGAGCAATACGCCAGCCGAAATTCCGGCGCTAGTTCCTGAGGCGACTCATCGGGCTGCTAGCGAGTCCGGCTGCTAGCGCGCGACCTCTCCCCTCTTGGCCGTCATCGGTCTCGGCACCACTCTCAGAGTCCGACAATGCTGATCGAGGAGCAAAAAAAAAAGAGGCGCCGCTGATAGAGGATACCAGCTGCGCCTCATGGGCTCTGAAAGGTGGGATTCTGAAAACAATGTAAGCGATTCAAACTAG
>JBBWWE010000134.1:0-4193 GCA_050256595.1 Planctomycetota bacterium | reverse complement strand
GTCGATTCAGCATCTAATTATTCCTTTCGACGAGGCTGGAACACCTCGAACGGCCAGATTAACACAGTGGGCGGGGCTGCCGCGACGGGAACCTGCTCGGGGCACGAGCGGAAATCCGACTCTCTCACCGCTGCCACTCGTGACCACATTTGCTGCCTCATCTGAGGTGATGTCAGACTTCATCGCGGGTAGAGCGAAAGCGGATCCTGGGTCAGAACCAGGGAAGGAACAGAATCCCATCTCTAACTGGCACTTCTACAGCCATTTAAGCCGTTCTCCAAAAAGTACTACCGCCCCCCAAACACTGGCCCCTACTTTGCTCTGGCAATGGGGAATCCCGGAGACCCGATTTCCATGAAAGGAGACGCCGTGAGAATTCTTCTCGTCATCATCTCGTCATCTCTGTTGGCCCTGCTGTTGGGCTGTGTCACGTTACTGGTCGGCCCCACCTCTGGCTCGAATCCAACACTCACTGACGATGTGGTCGGAGTTCCAAAGGGGGAAACCGCCGACATTCCGGTGGCACGCGTCGTCTTCCCTGTCGAACCGTTGGCTCCGTTCGTCGACAAGGCCCTCGATTGGCTCGCCAATGCCCAGCACGAAAGTGGCGGCTGGGGTTCTGGTTCCCATTCGGCCCAGGACATACGTGATCCTCACAAGGTTCAGACCGATCCAGCGAGCACCGCCTTCAGCGGCATGGCCTTGCTGCGTGAGGGAAGCAATCCGGTGACGGGGAAATACATGAATCATCTACGCAAGGCTACCGAGTATCTGGTTCGTGTCGTCAGCGAGGCGGACGACAACGGCCCTGCCATCACCTCACTCAAGGGAACCCAGCCGCAAACCAAACTTGGCCAGTTCATCGACACCTCTATGACACTTCAATTTCTGTCTCGAATCCTACCCAAACTTCCCGAATCAGATGCTCTCCACCAGCAAGTCGATCAGGCCCTGGACAAGTGCCTGGCCAAGTTACAGAACTCACAGCTAGCGGATGGCAGCTGGGGCGGAGGCTCCTGGGCAGGGGTACTTCAATCTTCGGTAGGCTGTTCTGCTCTCGAGTGGGCCGCAGCGGCTGGCAAGACGGTCGATAAAGAGGCCCTGACACGCGCCCGTGACCACCAGAAAGGCAATTTTGATGCGGAAACCGGTCGATCCGTTGCCGAGGACTCTGCCGGAATCGAACTGTATGCCTTCGCCGGAGCGCAACGCGCCGCGGCCAGCGAAGCAGGAGCCGCTCGCCAGATCATCGAGGACGCGAAAAAAGAAGGACGCCTCGACCAGGACGCAGAGTGCAATGCTGAAAATCTGAGATTGCTCGGACTCGATGAGCCGAGGGCGCAAACCCTGGCAGGTGCCTACGCACAGAACATGGCTCAACTCGATCGACTCAACGATGAACGGATGTTGAGTGGTTTCGGCAACAATGGCGGTGAGGAGTTCCTCAGTTACATGCTCACCAGCGAATCACTGGTACTCCAGGGAGGCAATGCCTGGCCAAAGTGGAAACAGAAGATGAACACCCGGATGGGCAAGATCCAGATCGCCAACGGCAGCTGGACCGGACACCATTGCATCACCAGCCCGGTCTTCTGCACCGCAGCGGTCATCCAGTGCCTGACCGCCGACCGTGACGAGGAGCTACTGCGCGCCATCAACGAACAGGACGCCTCCACCAAGCCCGAATCACTGTAGGTAATGGAGCTGAGTGTGTTCAAGCGCTGCTTGAGCCTGACCATGATCCTGTGGTTGGGGGGGTGCTCTGCTTCGCTCCCCCCTCCACCACTGGATACCGTCCAGCAACTGCTTGATCGTGCGTGCCTGTATCTCTGGTCGAAGCAAGGCGATGATGGTGGCTGGCATTCCGAGACTCATGGTCTGCTGCGCTCAGGGCAGGCACTGACTCCCTTCGTGCTGCATGCACTCCTCGAAGCAGAGCCGCAGATGACCGAGCAGCATCGAGACAAGGTGCAACGCGCCCTCGACTTCATCCGAAGCAGCGTCAACAGCGACGGGGTGGTCGGTCTCGGTGATCCTGATGTGGCAGAGTACCCCAACTACGCCAGCGCCTTCGCGGTTCGCTGTCTGGTCGCTGCAGGAGGGCAGCGGGACCGGGATCTGATCGAGTTGATGTGTCGCTACCTGAAGTCACAACAATTTTCGGACGACCGAGGCTTCGACCGCAACCATCCGGTCCATGGCGCCTGGGGATTCGGGGGTCCGTTGCCACTGGGAGGATCTCCGGGACACGTCGACATCTCCTACACCCGTCACGTCCTCGAAGCTCTTCGCGATGCCGCCGCAATCGATGAGGAACTCGCCAGCCGGGCGCGATTGTTCCTGAACAGGATGCAGAGGGAAGGTGGCTTTTACTTCTCGCCGCTGGTCGGGGCCGCCAACAAGGGAAAGACCGTTCCCTCGGAAGACGGTGAGTCGACCATCTACCTCCCCTACGCCACCGCAACAAGCGAGGGACTGCTGGCTCTTCTGGCAACGGGAGTGAAGTCGGATGATCGACGAGTTGTCGGCGCTCTGGCATGGCTCGAATCACACCCCGATCTGGACCATCCAGGCGGCATTCCTCGCGATCACCCCGAACAGTGGGGACAGGTGCTGTTTTTCTATCATCTGGCCATCCGTGGCGAGGTCGCCATTGCCAGCGGCAAGAGTGATCACTTGCTCGAACCGCTAGCGACCCTGCTCATCGATCGACAGCGAATCGATGGCAGTTTCGTCAATCCACACGGCACGCTGATGAAAGAAGATGACCCGATCCTCGCCACGACTCTGGCCATCAAATCCCTTGGTGCTGCCCTGTCGCGTTGATCGGAGAGCGCACTGCCAGACAAAATCGCATCACTCGTGACGAAGAGCGGCGATCGGATCGAGACCGGCAGCGCGGCGGGCTGGATAGATTCCCGAGATGATTCCCACCGCCATCGAGATGGAAAGAGACAGGAATACGCTGGATAAAGTGATGGCGGCACTCCAGCCGGTGAAGAAAGTCAAAACCTGCACCAGGCCGATCCCCACCAGAACACCAACGGCCCCGCCGATGGTCGAGATGGTGGTCGTCTCGGTCAAGAACTGGGCGATGATGTGCCGCCGTCTGGCACCGAGGGCACGACGAACTCCGATCTCCTTGGTTCTCTCCGTCACCGTCGCCAGCATGATGTTGGCAATCCCGATACCACCGACCAGCAGCGATATGGATGCGATCGCCACCAGCGCGATGTTAAAAACCTGCTGGGTCTTCTGGCGTTGCGACAGAACCTCGAGCGGAACCACCAGTTCATAATCCTGTTCGGGATGGTTTCTCTCCAGCAGGCTGCCCAGCATTCGGGCTGTCACCAGAACCTGATCGAGATCGGTCACCGATATGACGACCTGGTTCAACTCGACATCGGTCGCCTCCGAGGATCCGCTGCGACGGACGATCGATCTTGTGCCGTGTCGTCTGAGAATACTGTTGTAGGGAACATAGATCTCAGAACTCTTGGCATCGACCGACAGTGCTTTCCGCGCATATCCTAGAAACGCATCCTCGGCAAGAACCCCGACTATATGAAAGGTCTCGTTACCGACGTTCAGGGGAAATCCGATCGGATCCTGGTAGATCCCCAGTTCCTTGAGCAATCCAGAACGAATCACACATACTCTCGACAGTTTCTCGTCATCGATATGGGTCAGATTTCTGCCGATGGAAGTATTGAGATCAAACATATCCAGATGCTCTGGTGTCACGGCATAGAGGGTTCCCTCCACTCGACGACTCCCCTGCCAGACGGTTTTCTTGCTGACATGAACCGGCAGAGCACGCTCAATCCCGGGGATCGTATCGACGATCTGGCGGTGGTCCTTGAAGGTAATCCCGTAACTGTTGATCCAGTTGCTCCGCTGGCTAGAGGTATCCGGCTCTTCCGGCTTGATCGAGTTGATGATGATGTTCTGGATTCCGAGTCGGCCGATCTCCCTGAGCAGTTCCCGTTCAGCTCCAGCACCCAGAGCCAGCATGGCGATCACGGACCCCACTCCGAAGACAACGCCGAGCATCGTCAAAACTGTTCGCATCGGATAGCCGACCAGGTTGCGTAATCCCATGCGGACTATTTCAAGATGCTTCTGCGGAATCATGCGGCTCCCGCCTCGACGATGACTCCGTCTCGTAAATCGACCCTGCGCTGCGACCGATT
>JBBWWE010000133.1:0-2841 GCA_050256595.1 Planctomycetota bacterium | reverse complement strand
CTGGATCTGGGCACAAAAAAAGGCAACGCCCAGAAGCGATGCCGTACATCAGATACCTTCTGTACAAGGTTTACAGGCCAGATTTTTTCATCTTTTTGGGTGAGGGTGACATCAATGCTCAGTGGATATCTGGATCTTATTCCATAAACCGTTGAGTAATAAAAGGTTATAAAAAATGGCACGGATCCGGGAGGAATCGTGCCTGGAAACTAAATTATCTTCTCTACGAGGTCACCCGAGCGCCATTATCAGAGACTTTGACGAAATTCACGGGTGACGGACTGTTTCCCCTGGTTTCTGCACCGGAGTCGGCTTTACCGGCACTCCCGGTTTCGGTTTTGGAGCCGGTTTGACGGGGAGTTTCAGTGTCGGAGCCGGTTTCTTGCCAGACCCATCCAACAACTTGGGAGCTGGTTTCTTACCGGGCACTGGAGTCTTTTTACCTGGCACTGTGACGGCGGGGCGTCGAACCGGGGTCGGAACACCGAACTGGGCGTAGATGCGTGCAGTGACCTCCGGCATTTTCGGGTGATCGGTCAGGATTCGCAGGGTGCCGCGAATCGAACGCTCGGGTCGTGGTTCGGTCACCTCGATCGTCACCACATAACGTTCACCGCTACGAATTTCTCTCTGTGAGAGGCGGAACAGATTCTCGGGAGCCCCTTCCATCGTCATCGATTTGATGTTGAAGCGGGTTCCTGGTGCGGTGGAGTAGATCTGCAGGTCGCGTTTGACCGGTGCCGACCCGGCGACCTTGAGACGATCGGTGTCCTTGCGCTGGAACACGACATTTCCGCGCGGAATGACGCTGATGGGAGCTTGATGATCGACTGTCACAGGAACCGAGGTGGTCCGAATCACACCGTCACTACAGGTGATCTCCACGTTGATAATGTCACGCAGCATGCCAGGCACCAGCGCTTCGGGTGCGGCGACCACTAGTTGGTACTCTTCGCCGGGGGAGACCTCGACGATATCGCCGACAATCACCTGTTTCTTGGCGGCTGAACCACCGATGACGGTGATATCGAGTTCGGTTCCCTTGGTAAAGGTCAGCGTTCCGGTCAGTTCAGATCCGGTCGCTCCTCGCAGAATGAGGCTAGCGGGCTGGACCTTGACGACATGGCGTAGTTTGCCGCCGACGTTGAGACGAATCTGCGGTTGCCGCCGATCGTTACTGCTGACGGTGGCGTATTTACGAACCGATTCGGTGCGCAACTTTCCGGTGTCGACGACGAGGGTCACTTCGCCCACCCCTCCGGGGAGGACCTCGCGGGTGAAAGCCCCGCGAGCGCAACCTCAGCCAGGTTTGACCTGGGTGATCCGCAGGATGCCGCTTCCAACGTTGCGGAATCGATAGGTGTGTTCCACCTTGCTTCCCTGGAGCACCTCACCCCAGTCGAAACTGGTGGTCTCGAAACGAATTCGAGGACCCTCTTCGGCAGGAGGTGGTGGAGGTCCGAGATCGTCGTCGCCAGCGAGGATCAACGACCCACAGAGCAACGACCCACAGAGCAAGGTCAGTGGAATGGCGAGCATCAGCAGGGCCAGCGTCGGATGAGGTAACTGGCTGTCTCGGTATTGCACGGGGAACTTCCCTCTCGCACGGGTCTGCAGTTCAAGTCGACGGTCCAGGCGCGGAATGAAACTAGGCAAAAAGGCCTTATAGCCCAAGATATCGAATTGGCTAGTGAGGTCAAGTCCAGTAGCAGTCCGGACTAGGGCAAATTGGCGGGTTTGAGCCGGAATTGTGCGATGACTCCCTTTTCCCTCACCTGGTCTTCCCCTTCGCCGAGACGCATGCGCAGAATTCCTCGGGCTTGAGAAACAGGAAGGGTTCGCAGTACCTGGATGCGGATCTTGTAATGGTGTCCGGGAATGACCTCGGTGACGGTGACATCGAACAGACCCTCGGGAGCTTCGACGATCTGCGCGGAGAAGTCGACGATGGGAAGGTCCTCGCGTACCGAGCGCACATGAACCTCTTTTGCCACCTCGCGCCGAACCGGACCGTCGAGCGGTGCAGTATGACGGCGATAAAAGATCAGATTCCCCGATGGAACGGTCAGGATTCGATCCTTGTGTTCCACCACCACGGGCACCGGGATGGTGAAAGGCTCGCCGTCATCGACGGAAATCACCAGTTCCAGGTCATCACGGAGACTCCTGATCTGTTTGGAGGCTTCGGCGGTCAGCGTCAGTCGCCAGCCCTCGTCGAGCGACTCGAGAGCCGAGACCAGAAAAGAACCGTTCTTCGATTTCGCCTGTTTCAGCGCGATGGGAAGTTCGACAGCGGGCATGATGATGGTGATGAATTGTTTCTTCTCCATCGCCAGCCCTGACAGTTTGAACACCGAACTCTCGAACTGAAGCAGTGGATCGACAAGGCCAACCATCCACAGGTGAACCTCGGAGAGTTCCGGATCGTTGGTTTTCACGACAGCATTCTTGCGCGGCCTGCCTCCGGAAAATTCGGAGGTATCGACCTGCAGTTCGATGATTCCGCTGGCTCCTGGCTCGATCACTTCGTCGAAGCGAGTCGATGTGCAGCCGCAGGTGGATGACACCTTGAGGATCTTGAGGGGCGCCTTACCGCGGGTCTCGACGGTGAAGATGTGCTTCACCCGGGTACCCTGGAGCACTTTTCCCCAGTCGTGTTCCATCTCCTCGATGTGGATGACAGGAACGGGCAAGAGCGGAAGCGGGGGGGCATCGATTTGCCCAAATAGCGGCATATCGACTGACAGTTGAGCCAAGAAAATGGCCAGAATCCACGCCAATGGCCGGTTCTGCAGCGAAAGGGATCTGGATCGAGACATAATTGAGGCATTTCCTGTTGAT
>JBBWWE010000132.1:0-2769 GCA_050256595.1 Planctomycetota bacterium | reverse complement strand
AGGCGGGGGTAAAGTGTCTGCCAGAGGGCGGATACTGGTCACGGCCACGTCCCTGGGGTCATGGATTCCTGATCATCGGCGACTGCGGATCAAACCTGAACGTGAGCCGGCTCAAAGGTGTTCACACGGCGATGAAGACCGGGCTGCTGGCTGCAGAGACGCTGCTGGAAGCCATCAGAAAGGATGATTTCGGCGCCGATACCCTGAGTGCCTACGAGCAGCGTTTTGAACAATCCTGGCTCCGGGATGAACTCTACAGGGTCAGAAATTACCGCGCCGAATTTCATGGGCGCGGATTCTGGGGCGGAGCGATCCGGGCGGGGATCAAGTACGTCCTCGGAGGCATCGGCAAGGAGTTCGTTCCCATCGGAGCCGACCATCAGGAGATGCTCCAGTTGAGTGAGGCCGCTGAGGAACCACCGACACCAGACTACGACGGCAAAAAACTGATCGACAAGGTCACCCAGGTCTTCCACGCCGGTTCAGTCCACTCCGAGCATCAGCCCAGTCACCTGAAAGTGGCGGATACAGATCTATGCGCCTCGCGATGCAAGGAAGAATACGGCAACCCCTGCCAGCACTTCTGCCCCGCCAATGTTTACGAGATGGTGGATGACGGCTCCGGGCAAGAACGGCTTCAGATCAACCACTCCAACTGTGTACACTGCAAAACGTGTGACATCATGGATCCGTACCAGATCATCACCTGGACTGTTCCTTCGGATGCCGGGGGACCCAAATACCAGGGCCTTTAATGCTCGATTAGGGGCAGAAGGGCGATTGCCGAGGTTCTCGCGCAACTTGACCGCATACATCGTCATTCTATGATCGACCTGTCCTGTTCTTTCCCCTGTCGGGAGAAAGAGCCAAACAAGGGGGGTTAGATGGCCCAGTTCGACGACGGCATCTCAGAAGCCGGTGACGATCGAGCAAGAGATCTCATTCACGACTGGAACGTTGTCGAGGCCAGGAGTTCTCGCACCAAACCCATCGAATTCGATGACGAGACTCTCCGTGACGGTCTTCAATCTCCTTCCGTTGTGGATCCTCCCATCGACAAGAAGTTCGAGATCCTGCGCCTGATGGATCGTCTCGGTATCCATACCGCCAACGTCGGTCTCCCCGGAGCCGGTCCTCGAGCGGTGGAGGATGTCACGAGACTGTGTCAGTTGATCGTCGATGAAAAACTCAGCATCGTTCCCAACTGCGCGGCTCGAACGCACGAGAATGACATCCGTGCCGTCGCCGAGATTAGCCAGAAGATCGGGATTCCCATCGAATGCTGCACCTTCATCGGATCGAGTCCCATCCGACAGTACACCGAGGACTGGACACTCGAACGGATGCTGGATCATACGCGCGTCGCTTCCGATCTCTGTCGCAAAGAGGGACTCCCTCAGATGTATGTTACCGAGGACACGACCCGGGCAGCCCCCGAGACATTGAAAGCACTTTACACCACCGCCATCGAGCACGGCGCTCGCCGCGCCTGCGTGTGTGATACGGTCGGCCACGCCACTCCAAGTGGTGTCACAACTCTGATCCATTTCATCCAGGAAATCGTCTCCGATACAGGAGTGGAGAATGTGAAAATCGACTGGCACGGCCACCGCGACAGGGATCTGGACGTCGTCAATTCCATCGCTGCGGTGGAAGCGGGAGCCGACAGGATCCATGGAACTGCCATAGGTATCGGCGAAAGATGTGGCAATACTTCGATGGATCTGCTGCTGGTGAATCTCAAGTTGATGGGCTTCATCGACAACGACCTGAGACTACTGCCTGAATACGTCAGGACCGTCAGTGAGAGTTGCGAGATTCCACTGCCAAGGAACTATCCGGTATTCGGCCCCGACGCATTCGAGACCGCTACCGGCGTCCATGCAGCTGCGGTGATCAAGGCTTTCCGAAAGAACGACACCTGGCTGGCAAACCGCGTCTATTCGGGAGTCCCTGCCGATGAGTTCGGACTCTCTCAGAAGATCAGCATCGGCCCGATGAGCGGCAGATCAAACGTCGTTTTCTGGCTCGAACAACATTCCATCGAACCGACTGAAGAGATCGTTTCGAAGATCTTCGACCATGCCAAGCAAGCCGATCGACTACTCACCGATGTCGAGATAATGCAGTTGACCCGCTAAGGGGCAGACCAGCCACGACACCGTCTCGGCTCAAGGGTGAAATGGAAGTCTCACCGCAGCGCTGTGCCGGACGCTGGTTTGTCCTGCCTGGCCCTTCCAGATCAGTTCAGTGCCCTCGTCGGTGTGAGATCTTTTGACCGAAGCAAGCAGGTGGACAACTCCGTCCCCTTTGGCTCTCGATGTGACCTTCGCCACCACCTTGGCATCGTCATCGGTACTAAAAAGATCATCTCCGACCTCGATCGAGGGAATCCGTGCCTGCTCCTCAACGGATATCGAGAGGCATCGGAGCTGTCGATTCACGTGCCCGTAGGTCCGAATCCTCGCCAGAACCTCCTGGCCGACGTAGCAACCCTTGTCATAAGAGATGGCATCATCGAGCCCGACCTCGGGGGGCAGAGAGCGCGCAGTGATCTCGTGTCCGATCCGGGGCAAACCCGCCTCTATTCGAGCCTGTTCACTGCTTTCAGGACAAGCCAGTGGAACTGACATAGCTTCCAGTTCTCGCTCGATCTCGTCGGCTTGCTCGATCGGCACGATCAGATCAAATCCACCGGACGGACACCGTGGACGATTCGCAATCTGACCGCCGCGCCATGGAACCGTTGCCAGGAAGGAATCCGGAACG
>JBBWWE010000131.1:0-9895 GCA_050256595.1 Planctomycetota bacterium | reverse complement strand
GGATGGGCTTCGTATCATCACCAAGTACGACATGATTCACTCCGTCAGCGGAAGAAGGTTCTGAGGTGAGATTCGAGACGCGTGCCATTCATGCCGGTCAAGAACCGGACCCGGTGACCGGGGCCATCATGACCCCGGTTTACCTCACCTCGACCTACCAGCAGGAATCTCCCGGAGAGCACAAGGGCTTCGAGTACTCCCGTACCGGTAACCCGACCAGAACCGCTCTTGAGAAAAATCTGGCGGCGCTGGAGGGGGCACGGCACGGGCTCTGTTTTGCCAGTGGTCTCGCTGCCACCGATGCAGTACTGAATCTGCTCGAGTCCGGCGATCATGTTGTCGCGGGGGATGATCTGTACGGGGGAACCCACCGTATCTTCACCCAGGTATACCAGCGCTTCGGACTGAAGTTCGATTTCGTCGATGCTTCTGATCCTCAAAACCTGCTTGCTGTGATCAATGACAAAACACGGCTGATCTGGCTGGAAACCCCGACGAATCCCTTGCTAAAAATCACCGATATCGCAGCGGTGTCGAAGATATGTAGCGATCGATCGATCCTGCTCGTCGTCGATAACACATTTGCCACCCCGTATCTCCAGCAGCCGCTGGAACTGGGTGCGGACATCGTTTTGCATTCGACGACCAAGTATCTGGGAGGGCATTCCGATATCGTTGGCGGTGCCCTGGTTACATCCGACGATGAATTGCAGGAGCGTCTGGCGTTTATACAGAATGCGGTGGGAGCCATTCCGGGGCCGCTTGATTGTTTCCTGACCTTGCGTGGAATAAAGACGCTTGCCGTGCGGCTCGATCGACATTGTGAAAATGCCGAGCAGATTGCGCGCTGGTTGTTCGATGATTCTCGCATTTCTCGGGTCTATTACCCCGGCCTCGAAGAGCATCCGGGTCACGAAATCGCCAGTCGCCAGATGTCCGCGGCGGGAGGGATGGTTTCCTTTGTTCTCGCCAACGATTCAGAGAAAGACGCCCGCGAGATGGTATCGCGGACTGACATCTTCACACTCGCCGAGAGTCTCGGTGGTGTCGAAAGCCTCATCGAACACCCGGTTTCGATGACGCACGGAGCGATCCCCCCCGATGTACGCAAAGCTGCCGGCCTCTCCGATTCCTTGATCAGGCTTTCGGTGGGGATCGAAGCTGTCGAGGATTTGCTTGCAGATCTCGATCGAGCGATCGGCTGAATCTGACAGCAGGACGATAAGTTCGTGTAGTCGGCTCGATCAGTCCTCGATACCATCGAAGAGAGTGAGCCCCAGCGCTCCGAAAAAGAGCACCGGTAACCAGGCAGCCAGCATCGGGTTCAGTGCTCCCCTGGTTCCCAGACCTGCGCAGGTTTCGGTTACGACGAGATAGAGGGTTCCCAACGCCAGTGCGATTGAGATTCCGAGCACGACCGATCGATTTTCGGATCTCAAGATGAAGGGCAACCCCAGCATCAGCAGGATGAAATTCGCCAGCGGGAAGGCGAAGCGCCGGTGGAGTTTGACCTCGAGATGCTTGAGGTGGGGACGACGTTTGTACTGGTCTCGCAGTTCCCGGAAGGAAAGATACTCGATCTCACGATCGCTTGATTCGAGATCGACCGGTCTCATGTCCGTGGTGAGTTTCATCTCCGAGAATTCCTGTGCCAGTTGAATCGATCCATCAGAAGCGGGGATCGGGATCTTCATGCCTCTTTCATCGAACTGCTCCACCTCTCCCTCACGCAGCAACCAGTAGGGCTCACCGCCGGGAGGATCCTTCCACAGGATCTCTCTGGCTCGGGTGATCTTGCTCGATGTAGAGAGTCCCGAGTGCTTGGTGGTGATTTCTACATTCTGCCCCCTCTTCTCATGGGGCAGGTAATCAGCGACCTGGATCAGGTTATTGCGACTGTCTGCGACCATATCAGGCTGAATGCTCGCCACCGTTCGACCATAAGAGTCGGCAAGGCGGATCTCGTCCTTGAAGGCAGGCACCACGAGTTCCTGAACCAGAATCATCGATAGCGCCATCACCAATGCGATCAGGAAGAAGGAAGCCAGAATTCTCGAAAGGGGTAGCCCTGCCGCTCGCAGCGGAACCAACTCGCTACCTTTGTTCATCTGGGTGGTGGTGAACATCGCTGCAAGCAGGGTCAGGATCGGTCCAAGATACTGGGTGAAGTAGATCGGGATCATTCCCATGAAGTATTTCAACGCAACCAGTGGCAGGGGGTCATCCTGACGGAGAAAGCGGTCGAGGCGGGAGACTCCATCGATGACGCTGAAAAGGCCGAACACTGCGAAAGCACAGATACCCCAGGAGATCATGAAATGCTTGATCAGATAGCGGTCGAAGGTACGGACCGGCAAGTGTGCCGTGATCCATTGGATGAGATTCCTCATCGGATGGTCCGGAGCCTCGTGAGGAGAAACAATGCAATGGCCGCCAGAACATAATTGCCAGACATGACGGTGGCCCATGCGGGAGCACCCGTGGCACGCGAGAACTGGATCCCTCCGTAGGTCAGGGGAAAGAAGAGTGCCATCACCGCCAGGATTCCGAAGAAGAAGGGGACTAACTTCTGTGAAGATCTAGAGAGCAAGGCGATGGGAAAGCCCAGCAGCGAGAAGGTCAGTACAGCCAGTGCCATGGCTCGACGTCTCCAGATCTCGGTATCCCCTCGCCGAGCAGTACGCTGTGCCAGCGCCAGTGCCTGCCGTGCTGGTTCGATGATGGCTGGATCTTCGGCTGTGGCGATCTCGAGTTCCTTGAGTCGGGCCGTTTCCAGATTCTCGGCAATCTTGGTCTTCAACTCGGTGGTCGGGAGGTCGTTGAGACGCCGCTCGGTCGAATTGATGGGAAAATCGACATTGAACTGATCGAACAGGATCGTTTCGAAACGCCAGTCGAGGAAATCGCGGTGTTCCGGTGCGACTTCGCTCACCGGGAATTTCATATCGACTCCGACCAGTGTTAGTCGAATTACATCAGCCTCATCATCGACGGTCAGTTGGGCACGTTTTGCGAGGATTTTCGTGGCAGGTGTTTGTCCAAGTTCCCCGGTGGCGGCGATGGCTCCGGTTCCTCCCGTTGAATCGGATCCGATTCTCAACTGCTTTTCGATGTAGACCTCGGTCAGGTCACGGCCTCCCCGGATCTCGTACCAGTGGACGACTCCACCCTGATCATCGAGGCGCAACTGGCCCATCTTCCCTTCACCCAGATTTTCGAGTTGCTTGACCAGGAAGCGTCCGAGGTCTTGTTTGCGGTGCTGCAGTTCCGGAAGGATGGTGGACTGGGTCAACAACATGAGAACTCCCACTGGAACTGCAAGTGCAGCCACCGGAGCCAACAGCCGATACGGTGAGATTCCACTGGCGAGTGCGGCAGTGAATTCGCGATCAGTCACGAAACGGCCAAACACGAGCGTGCAAGCGACGAGGATCGAGATGGGTGTGGTGAAGTAGAGACTATAGAGGAGGCTGTCTCTCAACCAGGGCAAGACGATTCCGATGGAGTATCCGGAGTGGACCGCCTTCGTCGCAGATACGATTCCGACCAGCAAGGACAGAAACAGCAGGCTGTAGAAGAAGTTCAGCAACAACTCCTTGAGCAGATAACGATCCAGTATTCCCAACCGTCCCGGATTCAAAGTTCTTCTCCCGATCGGTGATCGCAATTGCATGGGCTGTTCTGGCAGCGTGGACAACCTTCGCTGTACTTTTCCCGGACACACTGGGCCAGGTCGACCCCTCGCATCGAGGCGATACTGGCGACCCACGCCAGGACGTCTGCAAACTCCTCCCGCTCCTCGGCGGTGTTCGAGGTCGGAGAGTTCAAGGCTCTGGCCAGTTCCCCGACTTCTTCTACCAACCACATGAAAGACCCCTCGACTCCTCGTGCCGAATCCTTCTCGAGGTATGTAGTTTCGATGATCTGCTGGAATTCTCGAAGTCCGAGATCTGTTGCGGGGTCGGGGTTCTTCGGGGGGTCTGCTTCTCTGGTCATGACGTTACCGTACCCGAAGATGTGCACTGGAGGATCGTCATCCGGGATCTTTGCCGTAAGCGTCGGTGGCAATCTTCTTTAAAGCCTTCAGATCCACCTTCCCGGTTCCTAGTGTCGGGATCCCGGCCACTTCGATGAATGAATCTGGCCTGGGAATCCAGAGATTTGGTAGCACCTCTTTAGCTCTCAGTTCCTCGATCAACTGGGACGGGTCAATCGGAAGCGGCCCGTGGACCACGATTAACTTCTCACCCTTGGCTTCGTCGGAAACAGCAGTCACTGCTACCTGGGATTCACTACCCTCTTCCGAATCCGAGTCGAGATGGAGATCGACGAGTTCCTGGAGTGCCTCCTCGATGAGGATATGTGGAACCATTTCTCCACCGAGTTTCGAGAAGCGCGAGAGCCGATCGGTGATGCTGAGGAAACCCTCATTGTCCATCTTCGCGATGTCTCCAGTCTTGTACCATTCTCCCAGGAAGGCCTCCTTTGTCAGATCGTCTCTGCCCAGGTATCCGTGCATGACACTGGGCCCCTTGATGAGCAGCAATCCAGATTTGCCCGGCTCAACCTCTTCCATCGAATCTGGATCGACAATCCGGGTGACCACGCCTGGGATCGGCATCCCGATACTACCGAACTTTCTGGTTTTCTGAACAGCATGTATGCCCTCCAGATCGGGCAGGTTCACCGACACCACGGGACTCAGTTCGGTGCAGCCGTAACCCTCCAGCAGCGGGCAGTTGAATTTTTTTTCCCAGGCTTCGGCGAGGCTGGCCTTCAACTTCTCGGCTCCGGCGCCAGCGAGACGAATCGTCTTGAAATCTTCAACTTCGAACTTTCGCAGATAAGTGCGATAGAAAGTCGGAGTCGAGAGGAAGATGGTGCCCTTGTTTTCACGAGTGAGAGTTGCCAGTGCATCGGTATCCATCGGGTTCGGGTGATAGATGGCTCCGATGGCGTTGGCGAGCGGGAACCAGAGAGTCACCGTGTAACCGAAGACATGAAAGAAAGGCAACGACCCGACCACTCGATCCTTGTTATCGACATCGAAGACCTGCGAGATGCTTCGGACATTGGAGAGGATGTTGTGATGTGTGAGTCGAACTCCCTTGGGTGTGCCGGTCGAACCGCTGGAGAACATCACGGAGGCATCCTGATCGGGGTCTCGAGGAACTCCGGGAAGTCTTCTCAAGAGAAAAGAAGGCAGCATCGCGG
Organism: Planctomycetota bacterium; assembly: GCA_050256595.1. Taxonomy (GTDB): domain Bacteria; phylum Planctomycetota; class UBA8108; order UBA1146; family UBA1146; genus UBA1146. Next base: position 4,681 of record JBBWWE010000131.1, on the reverse strand, counting down.
TCAGCAGCGCCTGCACCTTGTCTACAAGGGTGACCTCTCTCGCCAGTAGCGACGGAAGGTCGATCACTTCCACGTCGGGCGCGAATTCTTTCGGATCGAGATCGATCTTGTCGAGAAACATCTGAGCCGAGATGATCGTCTTCAGTTCGGTCTGTTTGCAGGCGGACCGCAGTGCATCGTTTCCGGCAGTGAAGTTCAGATTCGTGACGATTTTCCCCATAACCGTGATGGCAATGTTGGCCCCTGCACCGCCGATTCCCGCCGGCAGTAGTACTCCGATATGTTTCTGATCGGAAAATCGAGCGCGTAGTTTTTTCCGCAGCAGTAGCACCAGGATCAGGAACTTTCGATAGGTGACAACTTTTCCAATCTCGATAGCAGCGATTCTCCTTGGCGATTTACGTGCGGAAGTCAGGAACCGAGTGGCGAGAGTGACTCCTTGTTCCTTGCGTGAATCGAGTGCCACCGCGCTCAACTCCTGAACGGCCTGTCGTACGTCCCTGGCGGGGGTATTCGGGTCGAGAGGATCTCCGATGGCAACAGTGATGGGGTAAGGGATTCGTAGTGGCCGCTTGAAGAAGAAGCGTTTGCCGCGGAACGAGAAGATGCTGCCCCAGACCCGGTCGAGGTACATCGGAACGATGGGTACCTTTCCCTTACGTGCGATCCGTTCAAGACCCTTGGAGAAAGGCAACAGGTTGCCGGTCCGTGAGATTCCTCCCTCGGCAAAGATGCAAACCACGTTTCCTTCTTCGGCACACTTTGCCGCTAAATCGAGAGCTTTGAGGATGGTTCTGGGTCCATCGTCCTTGGAGACGGGAATGGCACGCATCAATCCTGTTGCCATGCCGATCAGTGACTTCCCACTGAACTGGCGGTGAGCCAGGAAGTGGATAAAGCGCGGCACCGCAGATCCGACCAGGAATGGATCTGCATAGGAGAGATGGTTGGCAACGATCAAAACCCCTCCGCGTCGCGGAAGTTTGTCTCCTCCGATGACTGTTACTCGATAGAAGGAGTGGACCAGTATCCAGAGAGGGAACCGAATCGAAATGTGCGGAACCGCCAGGCACACTCCAAGAGTGCCGATCAGTGAAAGCGCAGCAAGAGCCAGCACGGATCCCTCGGGGCTCAATGCCATGAGACGTTCATTGCGGAACACCTCGAACACGATGGCAGAGGCGAAGATGAACATGAAGGTGAGCATCTCCTGGGCTCCCTGGACTCGTCCCTTCTCCTTGCCAGTGGCACGGTCTTGCACGAAGGCCGCCAGCGGTACCAGGTACAATCCGCCGCCGATTCCTGCTACTACCAGGGCGATCCCATACGCCAGCAGCGTTTCATTGACGAACGGCACGGCTGCGAAGCCACAGGTCATCAGGATTCCGCCGATGGGGACGATACCGATCTCGATGTGGTCACCGGAAAGCCGGCTGGCCAGCAGGCTACCGATGGCGATTCCGCTGGCGACGAAGAAGAACAGGCGTGACCCCCCATCTCCCAGATCCAGCACTTCTTTACCACAGACGTTCAGTACCGAGAGGGCCAGTGCTCCGACCAGGTAGAACCAACCTGTCGCCAGCACGGCGCCGAGAAGAGCGCGGTCCTCGGACAGGAATTTCACCTCCCGCAATCCATCGATGGGATTCCAGCGAAGTGGGCGATGGGGATCGGCGGCGGGACGACCCTCACCGATGAAGAGGGAAGAACTCCATCCCACCAGTGCCACCGTGATGAAGAAGAAGCCACTCCACCAGTAGGGATGTCCCGCGGTCCCCTCGTCGTCGCCATGGAGGTAGGTGAAGATGAGCCCTGCGACCACGGTTCCGAGGATGATCGCCACGTTGGTGGTCATGTTGACGATGCCGTTGGCGCGGGTCAGGTCTTTCTCGTTGACCATCTCGGGCAGGATTCCGTACTTCGATGGACCGAAGAATGCACTCTGGGTTCCCATCAGGAACAGCACACCGAGCATCGCGATGATCGAAAGGTTGGGGTCGATCCCCTGCAGGGCAAAGGCACCCATGCCGAGGGCCATCACGCCGATCTCCAGCATCTTCGCTGCCACGATGACGTTGCGCTTGCGGATTCGGTCTCCGATGGAGCCACCGAGGATGGCGAACAGGACGAAAGGAAGTGCGAAGACTGCCATCGCCATCGATTGACCATCGATGGGCAACCAACTCACGGTGACGTTGAGAGCGATCAACAGGATGAACTGACGGAATACGTTATCGTTGAATGCTCCCAGTAGCTGGGTGCAAGTCAGGGCGATGAAGGATCGGTTGCTTCCAAGTGCCAACCTGTTACTCCGTTCGGGGTCGATCGGAAGATGCGTCGGAATCCGTCGGAGTTTATAGATTTTCGGCGGCTCTGTCTCCCGGCTGGTCGCTTCCGTGGCGATTGGCACACCATATGCATTGTGAAAGGAGGTACCCGCTCGAAAATCGTGAGAAGGGTGGAAAATTGAACTCAACAGGCCTTAAAAGCTCCGATTTGGTCACTATTGACCCCAAAGGAGGCATGCATGTTGGCTTCGAATCGGCGGTTTTACCCCATCTCGGTTCGGTGCGAGCGTTTGCAATGTCGCTGGCGAGAGAGACCTCCGGTGCCGAGGATTTGCTTCAGGACACGCTGCTAAGAGCCTTGCGTGGTTTCGGGACCTTCAAACAGGGTACCGATTGCCGCTCCTGGTTGTTCAGAATCTGCAAGAATCGCTTCATCGATCTGTGTCGACTCCGCACACGTCGGCCGTTTCATGAAGATATCGATGTCGCTCAGCCGCTGGCTCCGGCCAGTACCTGGGACGTCCAGCAGGAACAGCAGCGCATCGAAAAAGGTGATGAACCACGCCTCGATCTGCTCGGAGATCGGGTACGTGCTGCGATTGATCAACTTCCGGACGACTTCCGCGCGCCGCTCTTGATGTGTGATCTGGATGGACTTGGTTACCAGGAAATCGCCGACAAGTTGATGGTTCCACTGGGCACCATCCGGTCGCGAATTTCCCGCGCCCGCGGGCGTCTCCGCGAGGAACTTCACGATTACGCCCGTGACAACGGATTTACCATCGAGAAAATGCCTGCCGCCTGAACGACAACTCATCGAAACACCTCCTCGGCCCCCGGGCGCCATGCGTTCGGGGGCCTATTCCATTGAAGTGGGCAGATTTGCTTCCAGAAGAGCTGCCTGATCTGGGCGCACTGGCTGCGAGGTAGTTCTGATCGGGGCTGCGCTGGGCTACCATTCTCGCCGAGGAGGGATTTATTTTGAAATCCGTATTGACGACGATGGGCCGTCTCATTTTGTTGCTGATGCTCGGATTAGCACTCGGCTGCCAGGGAAGCCCGGTTCGTTCGCAGGATTCCAGCATCGCTCCGCACATCGTATTGATCCTTGCCGATGATCTGGGCTGGGGAGATCCGGCAGGGGCAGGGCCAGATTCGTTGCTGAAGACACCATCGCTCGATCGCATCGCGGCCGAGGGGGTCCGATGCACCGATGCGCACTCCCCATCATCGGTGTGTACTCCGACGCGTTACGGCGTGCTCACAGGCCGCTACGCCTGGCGAACTCGTTTACGCAAGGGTGTTCTGATGGGGCGTTCACCCGTACTGATCGAGTCCGATCGCACCACCTTGCCGTCGCTGCTGGCCGCTGCCGGCTATCGCACCAGCGGAGTCGGAAAGTGGCATCTCGGATTGCAGGAGAAGGGTCGGACCGACTACTCGAAGCCGCTGACTCCAGGGCCGAACACCGTTGGCTTCCAGCGCTGGTGGGGGATCCCCGCCAGTCTCGACATGGAACCCTACCTTTACTTCGAGGATGACCAGGTGGTGCAAGCGGCCACCGAGAAGACTCCCGGGAGTGGGCCGGTACGTAACGGGGGCGCAGGATACTGGCGTGCCGGACCGATTGCGCCTGACTTTCGTCATGCAGACGTGCTCCCTGACATCGGAAAGCGGGCGGTATCTGAGATTGAACGTCATCATTCTAAACATCCAGATGAACCGTTGTTCCTCTACGTCGCCTTGTCGGCGCCCCATACTCCGTGGCTTCCCGATTCGCAGTTCGACGCGCTCGAGGCGGCCGGCGTCTACGGTGCCTTTGTCGCTCATGTCGATGCGGTGGTGGGACAGATCGATGGTGCTCTTCGAAGAACCCGGATGCACAGTCGTACACTGCTGGTAGTCACCAGTGACAATGGGGCGCACTGGACTCCAGGAGATCGGAAGAAGTTTCCTCATCGTGCCAATGGTCCGTGGCGCGGGCAGAAGGCTGACATTCACGAGGGGGGGCACCGGGTACCTTTCGTGATGCGGTGGCCTGGCGAGATCGCGCAAAGCCGTCAGGGCCAGTTCTGTGATGCATTGATCTGCCTGACCGATCTGCTGCCGACGGTCGCTGCGGCTGCCGGAGTACCCGTGGCCGAGGGAGTGGCTCCAGACGGATTCGATGCACTTTCGGTCATCACTACCGGTGCTGCGCCGGTCCGGACCAGCGTCGTGCATCATTCCTTCGATGGTATGTATGCCATCCGCAAGGGACCGTGGAAGTGGATCGAGGGTCTGGGCAGTGGCGGATTCACCGCTCCGAAACGGATCAAGCATGAACAGGGCCCCCGAGGTCAACTCTACCATCTCGTCGATGATCCGGCCGAGCAGGTGAACCTTGCCGGGTC
>JBBWWE010000130.1:0-3204 GCA_050256595.1 Planctomycetota bacterium | reverse complement strand
TGTCCCTCTTTGATGGGGTGCTGGCGGTCGGTGCCTTTTTGGAAGACCCGGACAACACCCTGAATGCCGGTAGTGTCTATCTCTACGAACGCACTCAAGGTGGGCCGGGTGTAGCATCTTGGATTCCAGCGGACATCGATCTCACCATCTCTACAGCGGTGGCAGGAGAGATCCCCAACCCGGATCCGAAGCCGTCGGAGCTCTTCGGGAGGTCGGTATCGGTCTGGGGCGATCTGCTGGCGGTCGGTGAACCCGGGGCTCCAGGCTCGAATCCTGCCGATACAGGTCTTGTGCACCTCTTCAAACGCAATCAAGCGGGTCAATGGCAACCCCATGTCGAAGTCCAGCATCCGAACCCATGGCTGACCAGTGATTTCGGCCGCTCGGTGGCGATCTCCAGCGGCACGCTGGCCGTCGGAGATCCGTACGCGAGTGTTGTGAACAACGGCATTTTTTATGAGGAAGCTGGCAAAGCCTACCTCTACCAGCTGGGGGTTGAATTCCGGCGCGGTGATTGCAACAACGATGGTAACGTCGACATCACCGATGCGATCGGAGCGCTGGGGATCCTCTTCGGTGGGGCGGGGCCCCCCGACTGCTGGGACTCCTGTGAGGCCAATGACGACGGTACGATGAACATCTCCGATGTAGTTTTCACTTTGGGCTACCTCTTCGGTGACGGGCCTCCACCTCCAGACCCGGGGCCGGTCAACTGCGGTCCGGATCCAACCGTCGACAACCTCGATTGTGTTTCCTACGACTGCCTCTGATCCGTCGCAGGCAGCGCACCGTTCCGATCGACAGAGCCCCCTGGCGCCATGCGCCAGGGGGCTCTGTCTTTCTGGTTTACATGGCGACCGAATTCGACGGAAATCAGGCCAAATTGTCTTAACTAACTTTCCTTACTTTCTTGCATAACTCATTAAACATGCCTAACTATTCGTTCATTCTGAGCGTTTGAAATGTCCAGAAAAAGAACCTTAACCCATTAATAATTCACTGATTATGGACATCGCTTTGAGATAGTTCATGCGTTGGTCCACATTTCAAAATATTTTGACTTGCAGATAGGACAGAGCGAACTCAAAGGTTATTATTACTTTTCTTGAATAGTTGACTTTGTGTCTATTGGTTCATTTGAGTTATTTCTTGGTATTCGTATTCAAAAGGTCATTGAGGCTCTTTCCAGTGCGGGTTCCGCCAACGAGGAAGACACCAGTGACCACGCTAAGACCGAGCTATGAGGGGTGAGGTTATGGAACTGCGCAGAAATCTGCTGCTATTTATATCGATGCTGCTGGGTGTTTCCGGTTTTTCCGGCGCGCAGGAGACGCTATCGATCAGCGATGGCACTTCAGTGGGACTGTCCCCCGAGATCCTCACTGTCACCATGGACGCATCTTTTGCCGTTCAGGGGTTTGTTCTTGCCATCGGCTATGACGAGACGGTGGTCACGGCTACCGATCTTTCCGCTGCCGGCAGCGCTCAGGATGCAGAACTGATCATTCCGGAAGTGCTGACCGGGGGTGTGACGATGGCGGTCATCATGGATGCAGAACCTCCCTACGACGGCCAAACGATCCTTCCTGGTGGGGGCATACTGATCGCGCAACTGACGATGACCCCGGTTGCTGTTGTTTCCATTGAAACCCCTGTGCCCATCGACTTTGTCGACGGTGTTCTCAATTCTCCGGCCCTGAGTAACGTCATCGTTCAGGAGGGACTTTCGATAGGGGTTCGCGAAGGCCTGGAACTCAGTGGGGGGACGCTGACCGTCCAGGTGCCGCCTCCTGCGGTCATGAAGGTGGAAGATTCAGGTGCATATGCCGATGGACTGGGAACCACGGGCGATACCCGAATCCTGCTCGATAATAACCTGGGTGATATTCAGGGTTTCGTGACGGCCATCGCACACGATCCGCTGGGGATCTTGCTCGAGGAAATTACTACCGGTGAGGCTACCGATCTTGCCGGAGCTGAGTTCACCATCACGAACATCTACGAGAACGGAGGTACTCTCGGAGTCGTACTCGATTTCCAGAGTCCCTTCGAGGGCCAGGCGATTCCCAATGGGGTTGATCTGCACATCGCGACGTACACCTATTCCTGCATCGAGGAGAACATCTATCCTGAGGGAGACCCGCCTCCTCCTGCCGGAACGAGTCCTCTCACCTTCGTCGATGGCCTTCTCGGTTCTCCTGCACTTTTTAACGTGATCGTCATCGGTGGATTTTCCATCCAGCCGCAGAAACAAAACGGTGTTTTTGTCTGCATTCCATTCCCGGTTCCTGCAGAAGATACGATCTTGTGCATGGAAACCATCTTCGAGGAGGGTGAGGGAAACTATGCTCATCACGGCCAGACGGGAGACCTGTGTTTCTGTTATTCCGATCAGGATGACTACATCCAGGGTCTCACCATGACCGTTTGCTACGACTGCGATCTGACCATCGGCACCGAGTGGGACTGGGGCGGATCGATCGTCGAGGAGGTGGGGGTGGAGTACCTCGCCGTGCAAGTCGATGACAATCCATTTGACGGTGATGATTGCGAACTCGTGGTTGCGATCCTGCTGGATGCGCTGCCACCGTTCGAGGGCCAGACTCTGCCACAGACCGGGATCAATCCGGAAAATCCCGAGACGACCAGTCTGCTGATCGGTTGCTTGCCCGTCACCGTGGATGACACCGCCGAGTGTGATGAAGATCAGTTGATCTACTGGTGTAACGACATCAACGGCAACGGCGATGTCTTGCTCTACAACAACGTGGTCATCGATTACGAGTCGATTCAGGAATACGAGCGCATCGACACCTCGGTATTCGTGGTGCCCGAAGAGATCTTCCAGCGCGGTGACTGCAACAGTGACGACAAGGTCGATCTGGCTGATTCGGCGACGATACTCGCCAATCAGTTCAACGGCCTACCGATCCTGTGTCCCGACGCCTGCGACTCCAACGACGACGGGGTTTTGAACATGGCGGATTCGGTCTTTCTCCTCAACTGGTTGTTCAAGTTCGGAGAAATACCACCGCTACCGGGACCCTACGAAGACGGACCCGATGCGACCGATGACGATATGTTGCCGGTCTGCAACAGTGACGATACCATTTGCTAGTTATTGAACATCGGCTGCAGTTATTGAAATAAAAGGAGGCAGTGGCATGGCATTCAAGAAGTTCATCATGGCTGCGTTTTTCGTTG
>JBBWWE010000129.1:0-3089 GCA_050256595.1 Planctomycetota bacterium | reverse complement strand
CGGGCCAAAGGACCCGCACCGAATCGATCTGGCTTGCCGATCCGAGCCCAAAATGAACCCGCTCATCTCCGCAAGAAAGGTAACTTCCTCCGGTTCCGGCCCTCCGGTGTTGAGTCGTCGTTCCGGTGATCACCTCGACGATCGCGCCATTGGCACATCGATTCAGAGCCGGATCAAAGGGCAACACTGATAGCCACGCTCCAGTCGCGCCGATGTTCCGGGCCAACCGGATCGTCCCGTCCGCATTGGCGATGGCCAGGTCGAGGTCTCCATCTTGATCGAGATCTCCTATTGCCAGGCCGCGACTGACCTCCACACGCCCTGACGGATGTCCGATTCCCGCTGCTTCGAGCCGCAGCTGTCCGGAACCATCGTTGAGATACAGGTGATTCTCCTCGGCGTAAGGTTTCCAGTAAACCCCGCCGACCGCTCCGGGGCGAACCGATTTGCGTAAAACGCGCCCGTGGACGGTGATGAGATCGAGATCTCCATCTTGATCGACATCGAGCAAGGCGGTGCCAAAGCCGGTGAAGTCGGTGGTCGGTCGTGCCAGTCCGAAAGCTGCCGTGACATCAGCGTACTGCCCGGCCTCCGTGGCGCGATAGATGGTGTCGGTCTCGTGAACCAGATGGGTCACGACAATCTCATCCAGGCCATCTCCATCGAGATCACCGACAGCGATCCCCATCCCGGCCTCGGGTTGGCCAAACAGATTCACAGCCAGCCCCATCGTCAGCGCTGACTCGACAAAGTGGCCGGCCCCGTCATTGATCCAGGCATGATTGGGCTCCCCGTCGTTGGCGACGTAGAGATCGACATCGCCATCGCCATCGAGATCGGTGGCGACAACGCCCAGACCCTTGCCCGGATGGCCTGAGATCCCCGCCTCGATGGAGATATCGGTGAAGGTGCCATCACCTTCGTTGTGCAACAGACGATCATCGAGGCCACGGAATCGGGAGGGCGGCAGATACTCGGGGCGACCTGCCGCGTCGTGGCCGGAGATCTTGTCGTTGAAATCCAGATATCTGGTGATGTAGAGATCGAGGTACCCATCGCGATCCACATCGACGAACAATACCGAACTGCTCCAGCCTTCCACATCGATCCCCGCCTCGGATGTGATATCGGCGAAGTGGCCATTTCCGTAGTTCAGATAGAGACGATCGGTGCCTAGATTTCCGATGTAGAGATCGAGATCGCCATCGTTATCGATATCACCCGAGGCAGCGCCCATGGCGTACCCGCGATCCCCGAGTTTCGACTCTTCGGTGATGTCGGTGAAACTCCAGGGGCCATCCTGGCGATAGAGGCGGTTGGCGCCGGCAACGCTTTCGAGAACACCTTCCGATGGCCGGGCGAACTTCAGACGGTAAAGATCGAGATCGCCATCTCCATCGCAATCGAAGAGCACGCAGCCGCCGGCCATGCTCTCGGGCATGAATCGATCGCCGACAACGGGAAGCGTTTCATCGCAGGGGATGCCAGAAACCTCGTCGACTTCGATGAAGTGACTCGGCTGTGTCGATGCAGGCCTGGTCGTTTCGTTTGCGGTGCAGCCACAAAAGGATGAGGGCATCCAGAAAACCAGACACAAAGCAAAACCACAGCCGGCCCTCTTGTCATTTCTCATCCCGAGATGACTCCTTTAATCCTTGATCGTTTCCAGCAATTTCATCTGCTCGTCGATGGGCTGCGCCAGGAACTCCTCGAACTGCTGATAGAAATCAGCGAGGTCCTTGGTGCCCGTATATTTCGCCACTGCTTTTTTCCAGCCATGCTCACGCAGCAGTGGATAAAACACATCGCGGTAACTGGCGATACTACCGCTGTCAGAGCGGGAGATGATGTAAGTAACCGCCCAGACTCCCATGTCATACGCGATGTTCCGGTGGAATGGCTCCATCTCCTCGGGCAGATCCCTGGTGTATTCCATGTCGGCAAGCCCTCGATCTCTGGAGCGTCCCTCCTGCGCACTTTCCATCGATCGACGCATCGCCTGGTTGAAATTGACCCAGCCGTGCTTGCCCCCCAGCCAGGCTTCGAAGAAAACCGCTCCACCCTCCATCAGCCACCCCGGAGCCTCGGGATAAACCATCTGGAATACATGGGTGTATTCATGAATGCCACGTATCGGCATATCAGAGGCCCCCCAGGCATCCGCATTGATGAACACCAGTTCGGAATACGGAGGATCGGTGAAGACCACGATGGATTGATAGGCCTCCTGTCCGCCAGCGGTTGCGACATCGATCAGCCGCTGCCCCGGCCCTTCGTAACAATTGTCCTGGAAGTCACCCTGAGCGTTTTCCAGGCGCAATCGGCAATACTCATCGACAAAGGCCTGACGTGCAGCGGTAGTGCCGACCACGCCATCGGTCTGGCCAAGGATATAAATGCGAATCGGGCCGTAATTACCAAAATACGTTCGAGCTGTATCGATTCCGGCCGCGATCGCCTGGCGGTACTCGTCGGGATACCCCTCAAGCACAACGTACTCGGGTGGCTCTTTCAACGGATGGAAGATCCCGGTCCGTAACAGTTCATCGGCTTTTTCCCAGGAGAACGAATCGGGCTGTCGCGAGATGGTTCCACAGGAATTAAGCACCAGGACACCCAGCAGCGCCCCCAAAGCACGATACCAACTGAAGCCGGGAATCTTACCCACGCCAAAGACTCTTGATGCTCATCCGACCACACGGGAGCGAATCACCGATTAAAACAATACCCAGCGGTTTGCCTCTCTCTTTTCTCACGGCCGGCGATGGTACTCCGTTGGGTGCAGTCAACGAACGACGAAGCCGACCCGCCAACCCGCAGGTGGAAGAATCGGGTTGCGGATTCCCCTTCGGCTCAGGAACCCACTTCCTGGTGATCGCTCGCTTGATCACCCAGCAACCCAGCAAGGTGACCATCGTCAGGAGAATCCCCCCTGCAACCCCGCCCTCTTCGCTCATGATGAGTAACTGCGACCAGTTGGTCCCGTGCTCGATGAGAAAAAAGCCCAAAATTAGTGGAGCGACAAATCGTAGAAGATCCCACAAGGCCTTATCCGACGCTGGAGATGCCATCTTTCCCCTTTCCCCCAT
>JBBWWE010000128.1:0-4277 GCA_050256595.1 Planctomycetota bacterium | reverse complement strand
GCATCGATCGATTTCTGGTACAGTTCATCCTTGGGCGAGGCGAGATTGATCAGGTAGGAATCGTGGCTGGTCACCGGGTGGGGGCCCCACTTTTCCATCTCTTCTCGAAACCGCTGCGCTTCCTTCTGCTCGATCGGACGCTGGATCCAACGGCTGGCATTCTTGGTGAAGATCTGCAAACTTCTGAGCCCCAACTGCTGGGCTTCCTTCACAGCCTTCCACGCTCCTCCGGAAACGGAAAGATGACTTCCGAGACAGAGCCGGTCCTGATCATCGGCAAAGGAACGTCGCAGTTGTCGTTCTCCTGTGCTCGAAGTGGCCATTTCAACTCCTCAATTCGGAATCAGCTCGGTCAAGTTATCGACCCAGAGATCGGGTTCGGGAGGAGAGGCGACACCGTATCCGTCACGGCGACCCACGGTACGAACCCCTGCGGCTGCTCCGGTGGCGAAATCGACGGCAGAGTCCCCGACCAGGATCGCATCTTGAGCCGGGCAGTCCAGTTTCTCGAGAATCAACCGGAGACCGGTCGGGTCTGGCTTTGGTTTTCCTGCATCTTCGGGGCATACCACCTGAGACCACTCGATGCCGGCCTCGAGACGGGGCATCAGAGCCTCGGTGACGCTGCGGGGTTTGTTGGTGAGGATGGCCAGAGATATCGATCGGTCCTGTAGATACGCGATCAGATCGAGAGCTCCTGGTAGCCAGCAGATGTCGCGCGAAGCATCGCTGGCGATTTCGATGTATGTGGCCCGGAACTGTACAAAAAGATCATCGATCGATTCATCGGGACGCAGGATGTCGGGAAGGATTCTTTCGCACAGGATCCTGGCACCGTGTCCGACGGCAGCGCGAACCTCATCGACGGGTAGTTCCCGTGCGGCTCGGTTTCGACGGATGGTATTGACCGATTCCGCGATCTCACCGACGGAGTCGATCAGGGTGCCATCGAGATCGAAGATGACACAGCCGAGAGGATCCCGAAGGGAAACGGTCATGTCGATGCGGGGGTATCGGTGGAACTGCCGGAGTACACCTGTCGCTGCACCGCTCGGTGGATCAGCGAGATCAGCACGATTCCTCCCTCGATGGCGTAGAAGAGCAGCAACAACTTCAGGATCCCGCTGGTGAAACCGTAGGAGTGGAGACCGACACCGAGCAGGTTGACACCCCACCAGGAAAAAGCGACCACCATGCCATTCACCAAGGCGAGCAGATGCAGGCCATGATCACGGATGAAACCACCCATCCGGGCATGGAGGATCATCAACTCTGCCAGGCAGATCATCAGTGCGCCATTTTCCTTCGGATCCCAGCCCCAGAATCGGCCCCAGGAGTAATTGGCCCAGATTCCGCCGAGGATGGTACCGACGAGGCTGAAGAAGAGACCAAAGCAGATGGTGCCGTACACCATGCGCGTGATGCTGCGGTAGAAATCCTTGTCGTTCTTGCGGATTCCCAGCAGTTTCCCGATGAGCCAGACGTGTGCGATGGCTGCTGCCAGTAATCCTGCTGAATATCCCAGGGTGACCGAAGTCACGTGAGTCGAAAGCCAGAAGTTGGTATCGAGAACGGCGACCAGGCTCGGCATCGTATCTCCGGCACTGATCGCCTCCTTCAACTCGTATCGCATCGAAAGAAAACATCCCAGGGAGCCCAGGACGGTTGCTGTCGTCAGGGCGATTCGTCGTCGATCGTACTTTTCCATCACCAGCGCAGTCAGCACACAGCAGGAGGTGATGAAGAGGATCGTTTCGTACAGAGTTGTGACAGGTGGACGTCCCTGGATGATGCACCGGATGGTGACTCCGGTGACCAGCAATGCCAGTGCAACCAGACTCAATAGCCAGGTGCCCTTCCACGGCAAACTGGAGTTTGGTCTCAACCATCCGAAGCATGCGGTCACGAAAGCGAGCATGAAACAGAGCAGAGATCGGTAGAAGTAGTCGATGCGATAAAAGGAGACCTCCATCGATATTTTTCCGGCCTGACCGTGCAACTGAGCGAGCGCGGAGAGATGTTCCAGCACCTCAGTGGCCTTCTCGCCGAACAGCACACGCTCATGGAGCAGTTGTGGCAGGGCCTCCATTGCCGCCAGTGCAAGAACCCTGCGATCTTGAGGTTCTTTTGCCAGTGCCGACTGGATCACACCGCCGGCGGTGGACCAGACCACGGGTAGTTTTTCCTGTGTGACCTGCACCTGCTCGGGTGGGTAGATTGCAAGACCACGATCTGCGATCTGCATGTGGCGTAGAAGATCTGATTGCAGTTGCTGCAGTGCACCAACGACAGGAGTCTGGCGATCAGGGGGCAACGCAAGCAAAGTCTCGCGATTGGCGAGTTGTTCCAGTTTGTCGATTCCGGAGATGAGGGTGGAGAATCCGGTGCCCGGAGAATCGCCGAAGATCGCCTGCAACTCCTCGACGCTGTTCAGCGGGAAGGTATGGCGTGCTGTTTCGAAAGAATAGAGCAGATCCTCCAGTGAGCGGACGTTCTCGGCGAGTTGAACCGTCTGACGTTCGACCAGACTCCATTTGAGTGACTCGGGTTTGGAATCGAGGATTCGCTGTGTGCTGCGAAAGAGGGTGTCGATGACATCCAGCAGTTCGTTATAACTCCATCTCGCGCTGCGCTTGCGATCCGATGCATCAAATCCAAGGTTTGTCAGTACCTCGGCGTTGGAAACCAGGATGCACTGGTATTCTCTTGCGCGATCCGGATAGAGCATGCAATCGAGCGCCCACTCCATCGGTCCGAGTTTCTCTTCTTCAACGACCAGAGATCGTTTGCCATTGATCTTCAACATCGTGAAGCCGGCAAAGGTGCCGAAAGGTTTCACCCGTCCACCATGTTGCAGCGGCCAGCGGGCGATCTGTTGGAGGACCTCATCGGACCATGGTGGTCGCACGGTTGAATCGATCCCGCTGATCGAGCTCGGATCAACGGGAGCTGGCACGGTAACGTCAGACGAGGTGGGGGACTCCTGGGCCAGCAGTTCGATCGAGGTGGGCCAGAGTGCCACGATCGTACCCAGAAGCAGCAGGGTTGTGGTGGCGGTTTTCATGATGCTCTCTCGCTCGTCATTCTGGTCTGCCGTTTGGAGTACTTGAGGAACTTCTGGATGAATGCGATGGCCATTCCCACCGCAATCACGATGCAGGAGTAAAGAGGCCAGTAGTCGGACGGATTTCGCACCACGGCGAAGACACTGTAGAGGTCGTCACCAGGACCGGCATTGGATGGTCCCCAACTCGACTGAAAAAGGACCAGACCCTGATCTCGCAGTGGATCGTTCATCTCGATGCGAATCTGGCGATCGGCTCCCTGGCTGTTTTGAGTCACATCACTGCGAAATTCCTTGGCGGTTGCGATTCCCGGGTGGTCGACCTTTTCGAAGTTGTCGAGACGAATCGAGAAGGGCATCGAATGGCGAACCTTGCGAAGAACCATGGCGAAGGTGCGATCTTGCACCACGAAGGTCCAGGGATAGTTCTGTCCACCCCACAAAAGCGCTTGTTGTGCTGGTATGTCCTGATCAGCAGTGGGCTGCATACGTACGAGCAAACCGGGAGTATTTCTTTCGTTTTCTGACTCCGGATCTAACTTCATCAGCGCCCAGCCATCGACGGCCGGCGAATCGGGTTGCCATCTGGGGCCCACAGGCATGGCGCGACAGTTGGTGAGTGCTCCGGTGAGTTCGAGCCCAAAAGGCAATCCCTGAGGATTTCGGTCAGAGGTTCCTGGCTGGGCAGAGACCAGACTCGTGCCATTTCCATTCTTCCAACCGTCTTCGCCAATCCGGTACTCGACGACGGCAGCCTGGTTTGTCTCGAAGACGACGATCTCCCACTGGTGGTGGCTGATGTACTCGGATGCTTCCTGGTTCTCCCACAGTCTCAGATATCCTTCATCGGAGGCGACCAGTTTCACGAGGCCTGCAGCCATCATCACGGCGATTCCGACATGAATGACGAAGTTGCCGAAGTTCCGACGACTGACCCTCAGCCGCAGGATTCCGCCCACCAGTAGATTGACGGAGAAGACGATCATGCATAGCAGTCCGCCGGGGAGCGGGATGGGTACGCTCCCGAGGTGGTGAATCAGGAACCACGATTCGAAGTACTTCTTCTGGACCTGGTAAAGACCGTCATACTTCTGCTCCCACGTTCCGAGAAAGGTGAGGATCAGCAGAAACAACATCAGCAAGGCGGCCAGACCCTGAGACCCGAAGAAACGGAGGATCCGATCACCGGAGATCATCGTGCGACCTCCAGCGA
>JBBWWE010000127.1:0-6036 GCA_050256595.1 Planctomycetota bacterium | reverse complement strand
ATGACTTTTGTGGGATCATTGGTCGTGTGGACCGAGTACCTGCCACTCTCTTCGATAACAGTTTTCACCAAAGAGAGAACCGTTTCCTCGTCGTCAACTAGCAGGATATTCCGCATCACATCCACGGGTTGGTTCATCGTTTCACTCCCCCGTTAAGCGTATTGGCCCAGCCAACACAGATGTTATAGCCCCCTGATCCATCAACGATTTCATAGGGATGCAGGTTCCCGCCTGCACCCGGACCGAGATTCGCCTGCGTGTAATATTGGTTATGTTCCCGACAACAGATCCGTTGATGACCGGGCATCCCCCCGGGAGATCTGTGTTCAACGACTTGGGTTGGATCCACTCCCCGTCGCCAGGGGTCATCGCTGGTCGGCGCCGGGAGGGACCGCAAGGCTCCGCCCAAAAAGCGGGCGAGCTGTTGCTGATCTGACAAGAAACTGGAGCCTCTCCGGCGGGAGCAGGACAGTTAGGGCGGGATGATCAACATACCACAACTCTTCGCGTTATCCCGCTAAGAGACTCTCTGTAACGTCAGAAAATTGCTGCACCAGGCCAAATAGGCAAGAAGAAGGCGGGTGACCGGGGGGTTCCACACCACGTTTTCCCGGTCACCCGCCAGGGATGGCAACTGGCTTGGGGGGGGAAGAAACTGCCCCAAAGACCGCAATATCCGTCTCGGGGAAAAAGTTCAGGCAGCCGGCCTTTTCCTCTTCCAGCACACTTAACAACGACACTCCGGCTGCCTGATTCCAGAGTCTTCACCAGCGGGACATGACCCGCAGCGACAGGTAGATTCCCATCGCACAGTAAAGAGTGCCATCCTCTCTAGAATCTCGCCAACCGAATGAGGTCGATACCTCGTCAAGGGGACCCAGAGGGGATATCCTTCGCCTTTCACGGGTCCGAGGCATCCGTGTATACCCCGGGAAAACGAACCCCCGAACGGGAGAGCCATGTGCGGTTTTTATGGTGTCATCGGATCTTCGGAGGGTGCCTGCCACGAGGTCTATGAAGCCCTTGTCTGTCTCCAGCACAGGGGGCAGGACTCTGCAGGGATCGTTTCCTATGATGAGAATTTCCACCTGAAAAAAGGAAACGGGCTGGTCAGGGATGTCTTTCGCAAAAAGAACATGGATAGACTCACCGGAACCTGGGCAATCGGACAGGTACGCTATCCCACCTTTGGAGGATCCGCGAGCGAGGATGCTCAGCCATTTATCGTCGACTATCCCTACGGCATCGCGATGGCGCACAACGGCAACGTAACCAATGCCGAAGAGGTCGGAGAATGGCTGCGCCAGAAGAAACGTAGAATCCTGCAATCCAGTTGTGATCTGGAACTGATCCTCGGTACCTTCGCTGCAGAACTATCCACGGCGGGTGGTGTCGATCCACACCCGGATGCAATTTTTGATGCGCTGGAAAAAGTCATGCAGCGAGTCCATGGCGCCTACTCGGTTCTTAGCATCGTCGCCCGACTGGGAATGGTCGTCTTCCGTGATCCGAACGGTATCCGCCCATTGCTGTTCGGCCGACGCACCAATACTGATGGAACTTCCACCTGGGCTTGTGCATCTGAAAACGTTGCGTTAGAAATCCTCGGGTGTCAGGACATCCAGAACGTCGGTCCAGGAGAGGCGGCCATCTTCCGCCCGGGTCAGGAACCGATCCGACGCAAGGTCGGGGAACAGGAACACCATCCCTGCATCTTCGAGCAAGTCTATTTTGCCCGTCCCGACAGCATTCTCGATGACGTCAGCGTCTACGAGGCACGCCGCAACTTCGGCATTCAACTGGCGCAAAAATGGAAAAAACTGGGCCTCCATGCCGATGTGGTGATCCCCGTACCGGACAGTTCCTGTACCGCTGCCAGTACCCTGGCCAAGGAACTCGGCATTGAGTACAGAGAAGGCCTGGTTAAGAACCGCTACATCGGACGGACCTTCATCATGGCTGGCCAGGGAGAACGAACCTCGGGTGTGAGAAGGAAACTGAACGCCATCGAAAGCGAGTTCTCGGGCAAGGATGTGCTGCTGGTCGACGACAGCGTTGTTCGAGGAAATACCTCAAAACAGATCGTAGAACTCGCCAGAGCCGCGGGGGCTCGCAAGGTCTACTTCGCTTCCTGCTCACCTCCGGTCAGACATCCTTGCGTATACGGAGTGGACATGTCGACTCGAGGAGAACTGATCGCAACGGATCGAACCACAGACCAGATCGGCGACAAAATCGGTGCCGATGCAATGCTCTACCAGGAGATCGACGATCTTCGTGCGGCGGTGCGCAAAACTGGGTCCAAATTGCACTACTGCGCAGCCTGCTTCGATGGCAAATACCCCACTTCCGATGTTACGAGCAAGACGCTGGCAAACATCGAAAAGTGTCGCCTCCAGAATCAGAAGGAGCTACTGCAGTTCGAGAGAGACACAGTAGGCGAGCCTGGATAAAATGTTACATCTTGGGGGGAATTCGTAGCGATCGAGACGGGTGAAGCCTATTGATCACCTGCGGCGATCGACTCCCCTCCGGGAGGTATCCGTGATCGCTTCTGTTGGAATCGCCCTGACCCCGACCTTTCTGTGCGCCATGACAGGAATGGCACTTCTGGTAATTCTCGATGCAGCGCCAACTCTGGGGCACAAGCGCTCGGCACGCGCCATGCTGCTGGGCGTACTCATCATTTCATTTTCCATCTTGTGTGCGATCTTGCTGCATCTTCGAATCGGGCCTCTGGCAATGCTGACGCTGGCCACCAGCGCGATGCTGTTCTTGCTTCCCGCGACGCTGCGGATCGCGATACGGGCTCGAGGGGGCACCATGACAGCAGCCCGTGGCTGTGGCGCTGGCGCAGTCGTCCAGGGCGGGGGGGGTTCCGCCAGCACCACCAGAAACTGCTACAGGTGGAGAAAAAGTTACGTCAACGACCGCTGGATGCCATCTTGCGCCTGAAGGCGATGGAACTGGCGCTGATCACCAATGAGAACTCGCGGGCTCTTTACCACGCCCACCTGCTCGATGAGATCCTGCCGCAGGGCTCAGCCCACGCTCATGTGCTCTGGAGTACCGGTGACATCCTCGTGAACAGACAACGCAGGCCCGCAGATGCGATATCTGTTGTTCGTCGACTCGGCACGCTGTACCCATCCCACCGCAAGATCCATCCAGCAAACCCGTGGCCCAGCCAGAGCGCCGCTCCCACCAGCGAAGAGAACCAGTAACTGAAGAGTACGTCACCGATGCCGATCAGAGGCGCGGAGCGTTGACCGCATTCTCGATCTGACCGTCGGCGAGAAAAGCCACCACCTGCTGGGCCGACTGTATCCCGACGTTATCCTGTGCCTCCGCCGTCGAGGCTCCCAGATGTGGAGTACAGACGATTGCCGGATGACTTCTGAGTGGATCATCTTCTGGTGGAGGTTCCTGGTCATAGACATCGATGGCAGCGCCAGCAACCTTCTGGTCATCGATCCCCCGAATCAACGCTGCGGCATCGACCACCGGGCCGCGACTGACGTTGACGATCCGAACACCTTTTTTGCACCGGGAGATGAAATCGTCATTGACCATCCCACGAGTCGCGTCGTTGAGGGGAGGATGAAGAGTGATGAAATCCGCCCGCCCGAGGGCATCATCGAGCTCCGCGGTTTCGACGGGAATGGAGTCGACATCTGAAGCTTTGACGTAAGGATCACAACCGAGCACCGTCATGCCGAGTGCGCTAGCCTTGCAACAAACGCGCTGACCGATCTTGCCGAGTCCGATGACCGCCAGCGTCTTCCCCTCAAGTTCGACACCGACCAGGCTCTTTCGATCCCATCCACCGGTCGACATCCTGGCATGCCCCTGGGGAATGTTCCTGGCGACGGCAAACATCAATGCGATGGCGTGCTCCGCCGCCGCATTGGAGTTCGCAGCAGGGGTATTCATGACCAGAACCCCCCGCTCGGCCGCTGCGTCGCAATCGATGTTGTCGACGCCAGCACCGGCCCGGCAGATACAGCGCAGTGCAGGAGCCTGATCGAGAAGTTCTGCGGTGATCTGGGTTCCGGAACGCAGGATCCACCCGGCAATCGATCCGAGGCTAGATTCGACCTGATCAGCACCCTCGACCACTTGCAAACCAGCTTCGACGAGAATCTGTTTCGTTGCAGCCGGCAGCGGATCGGAGATCAGAACGGTTGTTTCCGGAGCAGTCATTGGAGGGGGTCCTTTCGAGGGAGTTCAGAGCCTATTTCAGGATAGCTCACGGATCAGTCCTTGTATCGCCCGACACACAGGCAGGCATTGTGTCCTCCGAAACCGAAGGAGTTCGAGAGCGCCACTTCGATCTGGGACTCACGAGGTTTGTCGGGCACCGTATCCAGATCACATTCAGGATCAGGATCAACCTGATTGATGGTGGCTGGCACCACGCCCTCACGGATACCGAGAGCGACGGCAGCGAGTTCGACTGCTCCCGATGCACCGAGCAGGTGTCCGACCTGCGATTTGGTCGAACTGACCATGAGTTGCTCGGCATGATCACCGAACAACTGGCGAATCGCAGCCATTTCCATCACATCGTTGAGTGGGGTCGAAGTGCCATGGGCATTTATATAATTGACATCCTCAAGATTTCTGCCGCTTTGATGGACCGCTGTTCTCATCACCTCGATGGCCATCTTCGAATCGGGATCGGGAGCAGTGATGTGATGAGCATCATCGGTACTACCGAATCCGAGAACCTCACAGTAGATCTTTGCTCCGCGGCGCTTGGCATGTTCCAGTTCTTCGAGCAGGAATATTGCGCCTCCCTCACCCATGACAAAGCCGTCTCGACTGGCCTGGAACGGTCGCATGGCAGTGGCCGGATCGTCATTGCGCGTCGACATCGCCTTCATCGAACAGAATCCACCAATTCCCAGAGGGGTGATGGCGGCTTCACTACCACCGGAGAGAACCGCATCGCAACGGCCAGAGACGATGCTCCCGAGTGCCACCCCGAGGGCATGCTGGCTCGAGGCGCAGGCCGAGACGGTAGAAAAATTGGAACCCTTAAACCCGTGCTGGATGGCGATCTGTCCGGCACCAGCATTCACCATCATCTTGGGGACGAAATAGGGAGAAATCCTGCTCGGGCCGCGATCCCTGAAGTTGTTGTGCTGCGTCTCCATCTCGCCCAGTCCACCGATTCCGGAGCCGGTGACGACTCCGTATCGAGAGGGGTCGGCGGAAGGATCGAAGCCGCTGTCTTCCATCGCCTCGGCAGCAGCCACCAGCGCGAACTGAGCAAATCGATCGAGTTGACGGAGAGTTTTGCGATCGATCCGGCTCTCCGGATCGAAATCGGTGACTTCCATGGCAAAGCGAGTCCGGAACTCGGATGCGTCGAAAAGGGTGATGGGGCCAACCCCGTTACGACCCTCCAGGATGCCGTTCCAGAAGGCCGCCAAGTCATGTCCGATCGGCGAAACCACGCCGATGCCGGTGATAACGACCCTTCGCCTGCTCATGGTGAAGATCCTCCGAAGGAGTTGATCACTCCTTGACGATGTGCTCGTCAATGTAGGTGACGGCGTCTCCCACCGTCTTCAAGTTCTCTGCATCCTCATCCGGGATCTTCATGTCAAACTTATCTTCGAGATGCATCAGTAACTCGACGATATCCAGGCTGTCAGCTCCGAGATCGGTCTGCAGTCCCGCCTCGTCCTTGACCTTGTCCCGTGCCACATCGAGCTTGTCCGCGATGATGTCCTTGACCTTATCTCCGACACTCTTGGCAGACTCTGATGTTGCGGAGTCGGGCGTTACCTTCTCGATACGGTTCGTCTCTTGTTCTTGCGGTTCTTCCGCCGAAGGTTCTTCCGCCACCGGTTTTTCTGCTGGATTCATCGAACTCCTCCTTTTGACGGGCCGACCACATGCAGTGCTCGGGTGGTTTCCTGATTTTGTTGGAGTCTGACTCCTCGCCAACTGCGGCGATAGAGAAAGCCCCTGCAATCGTCACGATTCTAGGCAACCGCGCAGAATCGTCCAGCATGAAATGGAATC
>JBBWWE010000126.1:0-1514 GCA_050256595.1 Planctomycetota bacterium | reverse complement strand
ACCTCGCCGAACTGTCCCAACGACTGCGAGGAGCACAAAAAACCAGGGTGGAGATCGGTCTCCAACGGGCCGAAGAAAACACCACCTTGAGCGTGGATCGGGGTGAGGTGCACATCCCGAGTGTCACCGAAATTGCGCTGTTCGTCTCCGATGAAGACTCGCTGCCGAAAACAGGACTGGTGCGGCTTCGTCAGTTCCAGCCCAACAGCACTACCGAGGTGAAGAACGCCGTCGAGAAGGTCGTCGATGCTGGAGCCACGGCCATCGTCCTCGATCTCCGTGGAAATGCCGGCGGACTCTTCACCGAAGCGGTCTCCATCTCATCTTTGTTCCTCGATGCTGGTGACACGGTGGTGAAAACTCGCGGCCGAGCAGGGATCCGCGACGAACAGGTCACCTCGGTCAAGCAATCGGGTCCCTTTACCCACTTGCCGCTGGCCATCTTGATCGATGCATCGAGTGCTAGCGCTTCCGAGATCGTCGCAGCGGCTCTGCGCGACCATCGCCGTGCAGCGCTGATTGGAGATGCTTCCTTTGGCAAGTGGACCGCCCAGGATCTGATTTACATCCCGAGCGGCTCTGAACAATCGCTGCTGAAACTGACCACACAGTCTTTCCATCCTCCCGAAGGAACGCGCGTCGGTCGCGACGAACTGGGAAATGCGGCGGGTCTGATCCCGGATATCACCGTGACCACCAATCCGGAGACCGCCCTGCAGATCGCCCTCAACAGTCGTAGCCGAGCTTTCGCGCGTATCGAACAACCCGCGTCACTGGCTCGACTGTCGATGCCGGATGCAAAAGTTGCCGTCGATCAACTGGGCAATGGTGATGCGGCCCTCTCGGCTGCGCTGGAATTACTTTCACAAACGGAGCGCTGGCAGACGTTACTGGAAAAACCGACCCCCTCTTCGAAGGAAGAATCCCGATGAAGGTTCTGGCGATCGAAACCACCTGTGACGAGACCGCCGCGGCAGTCATCGAGAGTGGTCCGCGGGTGCTCTCCGATGTGGTCTTCTCGCAAGTCGTCGAACACGCCCCTTACGGTGGCGTCGTTCCGGAGATCGCCAGTCGCAGTCATGTCGAACAACTGACTGCGGTCATCGAGGATGCTCTCCAACAATCGGGACTCGAACCGTCTCAACTGGATGCGGTGGCGGTCGCTCACCGACCCGGTTTGATTGGTGCCCTGCTGGTCGGAGTCACCACCGCCAAGGCGCTCGCGTGGGCCTGGGATCTGCCGCTCATCGGCGTCAATCACCTCCAGGCCCATCTCGAATCGGCAGCTCTCGGCGGCAAGGACATCTCCGGATCCTACATCGGTGTGGTGCTCTCCGGAGGTCACACCGACATGCACAGAGTCGAGGCCGATGGAACCGCACGCTGGCTCGGAGGAACTCGAGACGATGCCATCGGGGAAGCGTTCGACAAGGTCTCTGCGGTGCTGGGTCTCGGCTATCCGGGAGGACCGGCAGTCGAGAAAGCGGCGCTCAAGGGAGATGGTTCGGCGGTGA
>JBBWWE010000125.1:0-7732 GCA_050256595.1 Planctomycetota bacterium | reverse complement strand
GCCGTTGACCTTCTGTATGATGAGTACTACATCGCCGTCATTGTGGATCTGGAATGTATGTTCGAAGGGGGTTCCCTTGATCAGATCCCCCCACTCTACCAGGGCCTCGTCACAACGGATCTTGGGCACTCCAGGAGATCTTGGACTGGAAGCCCCCTGAGCCGTGGATAAAACGGAACTAGTCGAGGCAACCGTTGCGATGCCCAATAACAACAGAAAGAGCCGAAAGCTGCTCTTTTGCCAGGTCAGCAGAAATCTCATCAGTTTCCCTCCAGGGGTGATCACCCCCCGTGAAATCGGGCCCACGAATCAAACCTGTCGAATCTCGATCGGCCGGGGGTCTGCCCCTGCACGGCGCAATCCCGCTCGAACCGCCAGAAGTGTACCATGATGCCGAAAAATCGCGGCAATTGCCACAACCATGCGCCTTCTGGCAACTTGCAAATGACTGCTGAGATCCAGGTTACCTGCAGGGTCCAGGATTCGTGAAGAAATGTGAAACAAAGGGCGCGTTCAAAAAAAACTCGGGGCCCGCAGGAGATACCGGCGGGCCCCGATTCAAATCGCAATGTCAGTTCCGAACCAATGAATCCAATCAGTCGCAGAGACCGAATCCAGCACATGGCAAACTACCCGGGGTCGGGTCCGTACCACAGAAGGGGTAGGGAGCAGCCGGGTCAGCGCCGGTACTGAACAGGTTGTTCAGGGAGAAGATGATATCTCCGAGATCCACCAGTTCATCATCGTTGGAATCGAGTGCCAGTAGACAGGCGACCGGATCACTATCGAACAGATACAAGACCGTCTCTATCGCATCGGAAACATCGAGTTGGCCATCGATGTTCGCATCACCGCGAATCACAGCCATTGCCGATGATGCCGAAGCAGTCACGGTCACGACGATGGTCGCAGTAGCACTTCCACCATGCCCGTCTTGGACGACATAGATCATGGTGTCATTGCCCACGAAGTTGTCGTCGGCTGAGTATGTCAACGTTCCGTCGGAGTTGATCACAGCAGAACCGTGGAAAGGTCCACTGAGCAAACCGATGAGACTGAGCAGATCACCATCCGGATCACTGTCATTGGCCAGCGGCGCGATGGCGAGAGACTCACCACCTGCAACCGTCAGATTTGCATCATTATTGGCAATCGGAACATCATTGACCGGCAAGACGTTGATCTGAATCAATCCTTCACCGATCGCGAAGCCATTGTCTCCGACGACGCTATCGGTGACCTCGTAGGAGAACTCATCGAACCCGAAGAAGTTCGGGTTCGGTGTGTAGATCAGAGACGTGATGACCGCACTGGCATCGGTCTCCAGAGCTACAGAACCGTGCATCGGCTGTCCAACGTTGATGATGCTAAGAGCATCGCCGTCAGCATCGCTAGCGACAGACAGAATTGTACTGCCCTGGATGGTACGGACACCGTCTTCGGGCATCGGGAATGCGGCGAGAAGACCAGCAAGTGGTGCATCGTTGACCGATTCGATGTCTAGTGCCACGGTTGCCGAAGACTGTCCACCTGCATTGTCAGTGATGGTGTAACTGAACTGATCTGAACCGTGGGCATCCGGATCCGCGGTATACAACACCGTTCCGTGGAGCAGCAGGGTCGTTATACCGAGTAGTCCGTCGGAAACCGCGGCGATCTGGAGAGTGTCCCCATCTACATCGGAGTCGTTGGCAAGAACGTCGATGATGAGGGAGCCATCCTCGATCAGATCATTCTTCAGATCATCAACAGCTACAGGACTGTCATTTACTGATATCACCAGCACACCAACCAGTCCCTGATCCTCCAGGAAACCATCGGAAACGGTGTAGGTAAACGAGAGAGCACCAACGGTGTTGAAATCAGGCTCGGGCGTAACGGTGACCAGGCCGTGCATCTCCCACTGGACGCTGGCCGGGAAATCTGCAGGAACATCGACAGAGGTCACGCGCAGCAGGTCGTTGTCGACATCGCTGTCGTTGGCCAGCACGTTGATGGTCGTCGAGTTATCCTCCAGCATCACGGCGCTATCGGGTCCTGCCGTTGGCTGATCATTCACAGGGGTGACCTGAATCGAGATGATCCCGGTCGAGGAAGCCCCATGCGTATCAGTCACAACGTAGATGAAGTTGTCAGCAAGCCCGAGAGCACTGTTGGGGAACGGCGTGAACAGAACCACACCACCCGGCATCAATGTTGCAGTACCTGAAAAGGCCAATGCGGATGGAAGTGACACCGTCATGTTGTCACCTTCCGGGTCATAATCGTTGGCAAGCACAGGAATCTCGATGGCGTTGTCCTCGAGAGTGATCGCTATATCCGCAGTGACCCGCGGCGCATCGTTGATGGGGAAGATATTGATGGAAACCACGCCTGAGGACTCGGTTCCCTTGCCATCCGTCACGTTGTAAGTGAAGGAATCGGTACCATTCTCATCCAGATCGGGTGTGTACAGGACTTCTCCTGAAGCCATCAGTTCAACACTTCCGATACCTGGAGAAGTCAGACCCGAGACCGCCAGAGCATCGCCATCCGGATCGGAGTCATTCGCCAGTACATCGATCAGCACGGGAGTGTCCTCATCGAGCACGACGATGTCACCGGCAGCGACCGGAGCGGAGTTGTCGACCCAGAAGTGAACCTGGGCGAGACCCGTTCCGCCACTTCCATCATCGATGGTGTAGTTGAACGAACTGAGTCCGCCAGCAACATCTGGAGAGAAACTCCAGCCGGTTGCCGTCTGTGTCATGGTTCCCGGTGAAGATGCCGCATCGATGGAATCAATCGCACTCACGGACAGCGTATCGCCATCCACATCACTGTCATTAGCCAGCAACAAGGCATCTGAAAACTCGAAATCACCACCGGTAGAAGAAACAGTCAGGTGATCGTCAGTACCCTCGGGATTGTCGTTGACCGCTGAGATATCCACCACCACCGTGCCACGAGAAACTCCACCGTGATCGTCGGTAATGTTGTAGAAGAACTCATCGAGTCCGTTGTAATCGGGTGCCCCCTGGAAAGAAACTCCAGCACCGGTATCGGTGACGGTACCTCCCTCACGACTTCCGCCTTCAACCATGAATACCCTGATGATATCGAGGTCGGGATCGGAGTCGTTCGCGAGAAGATCTTCCATCGAGACAAAGGTGACCGTGTCTTCGACGGCATTTAGTGCATCTTGTGCAGCATCCGGATCATTATTGGTGACGTCACAGTGAGCTCCCTGCAAGCCATCGGGCTCGGGAGGAAACTCGCGCGCACCAGGATCTTCGGTATAGGGGTGTACAAAGTCACTGGGGCCGAAGGGGTGGTGACCGGTCAACAACTCTGCCAGAAAAACGGGGACTCCGTTCTTCACCGAGTGAGCAACCCAATCTTCATCGCCGGAGGCCGGGAACGGATCGAGCGGGAATGAACCGATCGCATCCGTTGCCAGACTTTCGCAGCCGGCATCTTCGTCACATCCACCAGGACCCAGGCGACGATCGAGATTCCACGGAAGTCCTTCAAAGATGAAGGGGAACGCGGTCTTGTTAAAGTTAATCTCACCGAATTCAGGATGACCCTGACCTGCCGGCGTGATGTACATACCGTGTTGAGCATCAAAGCCGAGGATATCCACTACCGTGATACCCGGGTTCAGGGAATCGAGGTGATGGGAGACCCCGATGATCTCACGCATCGTCGGCATCATCAGTTCTGTTTCTTCTTCCAGGGTGCCGCCATTGGGACAGACCAGGAACCCGCCGTTCTGCAGATTCAAACACGGGCCATGAACCACAGGTGCACCAAGCAGGAAGTCGACGTCATAGCCAAACTTGAAGATACCTCCCGAGTTGGGAGCAATACCCTGGAACGTAGTATCGAGGTTTCCGACGGTCGTTCCCCAGGGGTATTCCATGTCTTCACCTGTGGCAGGATCCTTGTGCAACTTGAAGGTGGTGACTTGCGAGTCATCGAGTGTCGAAAACCCGATGGCCAGAGACTTGATCCGGGCATTGTCGAAGGGAGGAATATCATTCTCCACCTCGTCCCAGATGATGTAGTCAGGCTGATTATTTTCATCCTTGGTCTTCAGTCCCAGTTGAACGAATCCGCCATATGCGGAGAAGAACTTCACTCCATCGACGACCTCGAAGTTGCCATCGACACCGATCGGATCTCCAACCACGATAGGTACGTAGAAGCGCGAGTCTGGCACGATTCTGCTAATTGGGCCTTCGAAATCTCGGTTGAACATCGGACAGAACGGATCGCCCTCACCATTCTCATCGGCACCACCGTTGTTGTTTCCGGAGCCACTGTTGGTCGGACGGTTCCCCAGAGTACTGTTGGTGCTGGGAATACACGCCGGGTATCCGGTGGTGTAGGTCCAGGAGTAGTTATCTGGATCGGTACAGAAACGAGGATCCGGACTGCAGTTGGGCATATTCGGAATACAACCGAGTCCACTCTGGATGGTTTGACGAGTCTCCGGGTCGTTGATACGAACGATCACGCCGCGGGTGTCGGTTCCATCGTCTGCAGCAGGTGCCTCGTCGAGAGCACCATTGACGACGAAGTAACCCTGATCGAAATCGATGTAGGATATATAGCCAGCCACGGTCGGACCGACGATCCCTCCGGCAACGTTTCCGGTCATGTTCTTGAGGATGAACACGTCACCAGCGATGACCCATCCATCGGCCTGCCTGTTGGCCAGAATCTGGATCCCAGCGCCCTGCAGGCCCTTGTTGCGCAGACACTCATCGGTGCTCGCGAGTCCAGACTCACCGAGTGCCAAGCACTCGGGAGAAGCTCCGGCCATGATATCTCTGAGCGTGAGTCGGTTCGCGGGAAGGTCGACCAGTAGTCCACCAGGAATTCTCACTGCAGTTCCGTCTGCAACGATCCAGCCCGCCGAAAACATATCATTCATGTCGTCGACGAAGATGTTCTCACACTCGCCAAGTACGACCACCGCCTGTGAGGTCGGGTCCGGGTGTTCGGCGATCTGACCGTAGCCAGTCCCGGACCCGATGAAAGCCGCTAGGGTTATGACCAGGGCGATGAAACGGGGATGAGCCGACACCAATCCCTGGTTCTGCTCTTTATTGTTGAACATGGCGTTCATTCTCCTGTTATTCCGTTGAGGTTTCGTCTTCAGCATTTTACTGCACGTCGAAACTGAGGACTCCCGTGGTGACACCACCGTGGGAATCCGTAGCCGTGAAGGTAAAGCTCTCGACTCCGACGAAACCGACCGCCGGGGTATACGTGTAATCTCCATTTATGAGTTCCATGGTGCCGCCAGAATCGCCAGCGCTGAAACTGAGCGAGAGCACGTCACCATCAGGATCAGTGACGATGTCGCTCTCGAGTACCACCAACTGGGTGTCCATCAAGGTGTCGATCCCCAGTGCTCCCGGAAGAGCGGGTTGGGGTGCCGCATTCAGCGCATCACAGGGCGCCGCTTGCAGCGGAATCGCCATCGGAGTACCGGCAGCGGGCATCAGATCCAGGTTATCCCAGATGATCTGGTTCACCAGATGCTCGGCCCCGTTGAGATCACTACCGTCGAGATCGATCATCTCGAACGGCCAGAACCCGAAGGATCTTTCGAGATTGTTGGGAACGAACTGAAGACCGATCTGTCCGCCCAGACCAGCACAGGCTGCGCTGAAGGCACACTCGGGATCGGCACAATCGGTCAATCCGTCCCCGTCGTCATCAACAAAGTTACCGCACAGGCCAGCCTCGCCAATCGCACCGCCGGCCTGTTCTTGCGCAACGCAGAAAGCTGTGATTTCGCACTCGAGATCATCACAGTCGATGAGTCCGTCTCCATCGTCATCGATGTCGTTTCCGCAGATTTCACCGGTGATCGGATCAACCCCGCCCGGAATGGGCGGCAAGTTTCCGCCACCCTGAATACCCACCAACGGGTCGATTCCTGAGAACGGGAAGGGATCGAGGCTCATCGACGGATCACCAACCACAACCAGACTCACATCCTCGCAGTTGGGAATCTCATCTCCATCAGGATCGTCACAACCGCCGGGGCCGAGACGACGATCCAGGTTCCACGGCTCTCCAACAAATGCCAGCGGCCACCAGAAGCGGTTGAGATCGATCTCACCCATTTCCGGGTGTCCGATGCCGACCGGGGTGAGATAGGCATCGTGAAATGCATCTCCCCCCTGAATGTTGATTGCGGTGACGCCAGGGTTCAGTTCTTCCGCATGAGTTGATCTGAAGATGGCCTCACGAGGAATCGGCGCGAGTACGGCAAATTCCTCATCCATCGTTCCACCCTGCGGACAAACATCGACATAACCGGAAATCGCCAGCTGGGTACATGGTGAACTTCTTGGACCGACCGGCGTTCCCTTGAGGAAGTCCACATCATAGGTGACCTTGAAGATGCCTGCTGAACCCAGACCGATACCGTGATTGATGGTCAGCGGGTTGTTCCTGGTGCTGCCAACGATGATCTCATGACCCTCATTGGTGGCAGGATCGATGTGAATTCCATAGATATCCACCTGGGAATCGAGCAGCGTCGAGAAACCGATGTAGAGGCACTTGACTCGCTCGTTCATGAATCCCGGCGCATCCCATTCCACTTCGTCTGCCAGCACGTAAGAAGGCTGATCCGGATCGTCTCTGGTCAGCAGCGCATTGCCGTTACCGACGGTGTGAGCCGAGAAGAAGTGCACATCGTTGATGATCTCCTTGTTGCCCTCGCAGGCGACGTTGTCGCCCACCTGCATCGGGGCAAAGAACACCGAGTTGTCGACGATCAGCCCCTGCGTCGTGATCTGATCGGCACTCAACGCCATACGGTTGGTATGCGGGCAGAACTCGTCACCTTCACCCGTGACCGCATCAGCACCGACGGTACGGAGTCCGCCCGTGGCGGTACTCGGAATACACATCGGGTATCCGTTGGAAAAGGTGACAGTGTAGTTCTCGGGGTCGTTGGTGAACCGAGGATCCGGACTGCAGTTTGGACCTCCGTCACAACCAAGACCGGATTGAATCGTGTGCACCATCTCCGGATCGTTGATCCGGACCATCGTGCCACCTGTATCAGAACCTTCGTCACCGTTGATACGGAAGTACCCATCGACGTAGTTGATGAAGGAGATCTCGCCTGTTGCGAAATCGACATCTTTCTGGATGAAGACATCACCAGCGATGTTGCGACCATCGCCCATCTGGTTCCCCAGCAGGTGGGCGGTAGCACCGCCACGACCACGAAGGGAACTATCCGATGACGACAACCCCGATTCACCAAGAGCCAGCGCCTCGGGAGGAGCTTGTTCGAGCAACTGAGTCAGGGTCAGACGGTTCGCTGGAAGATCGATCAGCAGATTCCTTGGAATGATCCAGGCCTGACCGGAAATCACCATCGTACCTGCCGAGAAAAGATCGGTCGGATCATCGACAGCGATGAACTCGATCTCTCCACTGACGGAAGCACCTGTAACACCAAACGTCGCTTCGCCGGGTTCTCCGAACTGAGCCTGGACGACCAGCGGTAGCAACATGACCACGAGGGCCACCAGGGTGAGACGACTAATAAGTTGCAAGACCTTCACGTGGAAGCTCCCTCCAAAGGAGTTGGATCTCAACTCGGGAAATCTCTGGTTAATCATTGTTTCCTGCACATTCCAGATATCGTCTCCGCCGTATGCGCGAGCCCGTGGCGAAGAGAACACCTCCAGGACAGCATTGGCCTGCTGTC
>JBBWWE010000124.1:0-9849 GCA_050256595.1 Planctomycetota bacterium | reverse complement strand
GTCGTCTGCTGGCTCGCATCGTGGATGAAGAGCGGCAGAGATTGATCGTCAGCGAGGAACTGGGAGACGCCATCGGACTCGATATTCCTGCGAAACTCGCCATCGATGACGTGGTTGGACTGGTACCCGAGGCTCTCGGGATGAAACTCATCGCCTTGCGCGATCGGATCCAGAACCATGGCTATGCCCTGCGAGCCCAGAATCGTCTCGGTGAACTGCTGGTCGGGCATGCATTCGAGCACGTCGAGGTGTTTCTGAGTCCCGGCGCTCAGGATCTGGTCGAAGACGACGAGTCAAACCCTCCCACTAACGTCTCATCAGATCCTTTCGATCCTGGTTTCTAGAAGTTTTCGCACTGATCGAGGTTATCCCGAACTGCCGGTGGCAATTATTCCGGATTTTCGGTCCGACTCCTGGCTGCTTCCGGATCCCCAATTGAAATCCGTGGGAACTTGACGAAGGGGAATGTCCGTTGATCTGTATGGGTAGTGACTGGGAGGGAGAGGGCCAGTGGGATACAGGCTCTATGTTTTCGATCTGGATGAAACGCTCTGGTGTGCCGACATGGACGAAATCTGTCCCATGGAGGGACCCTTCGAACTTACCGGAAAACATCTAGCCCGCTGTAATACCGCCACCGTCCGGCTACGCCGAGGCACTCGTAAACTGTTGCGATCGATCTACCGCAACGGCGGAATCTGCTCTCTTGCCTGTCGCGCGGATGAAGGCATCTGCACCGAATTACTCGATACCTTTGGAATTCGGGATCTTTTTTTCCATCCTCGATACGGGTTGATGGAGAAGGGAGAGGCGATCCTCGAAGTTCTGCATGAGATTCGCAAGCGCCTGGGAGTGGTGATCCGGAGCGATGAGGTGCTGTTCGTCGACGATGCTCCGGCCAATACTGCCGAGGCTCGCAGGGTCGGTGCGACCGCTTTGCTCTACGGACGAGACGTCAGAAATCTGCAGGAACTAAAAAATCTGGTCGCCTAGAGTCCCAAGATTGCTTGAATTGGAGTCTTGACCCGATTCATCTTGTACCGAGTCAGTCGGTGAGATGGAGAGGGACGGAGTCCACATGGCAATGGAGACGGGCGATCAAGCTGCGGTGGTAGCGAGCCACACCCGAGATGACGCTCCAGTCGTCGAGGCCTCTCATCTTTGCCGTACCTTCGGAGCGACGGTGGCGGTCGATGATGTTTCCTTCGAGATTCGCCGAGGCGAGATCCTCGGCTTTCTCGGACCCAATGGCGCCGGCAAGAGTACAACCCTCCGCATGATCACCGGGCTGCTCGCCCCCGATTCAGGCACTGCCAGCATCTGTGGCATCGAAATCTCCACCGATCCTCTCGGCGCAAGGCAGCGCTTCGGTTATCTCCCGGAAGCCATTCCTCTCTACGACGAGATGGAAGTCGCCGACTACCTCCGGTTCGTCGCCGTCTCGCGCGGGCTGAAGGGGGCCGATCTGGAGCAAAAGCTCGCGAGGATCTGTTCACGTTTGGGTCTCGAGCAAATGTTCCGCCGGTGTTGCGGAACCCTGTCGAAGGGATTTCGTCAGCGAGTCGGGCTCGCCCAGGCGTTGATCCATGATCCACAGGTATTGATTCTGGATGAACCGACCAACGGACTCGATCCGCGCCAGATCATCGAGGTCCGTCAGTTGATTCGAGAACTGGCTCAAGAGCGAGCCATCATCTTCAGCACTCACATCCTGCAGGAGATTGCGGCGATCTGTACCCGCATCATCGTCATTCACTCGGGCAAGTTGATCGCCGACGGCACCGCCGAGGAACTGGCCGGGGAAGGGACCACCGACTGGGAAGTCGTGGTGGCAGGCACCGGGATTGCCCCGGAGATGTGTGTCGGTATCGGGTTGGCCGAAGGTGTTCCCGGAACTCCTGGCGAGACGGTCCATCGGTGGCTTTCCGATGTGCCGCCGGATCTGGGCTCTTTGTCACGACAGATCGAACAGGGTGGATCGACATTGATCCGGGTCGGACCGGGACGCGAGACCCTCGAACAGGTCTACCTGCGTCTCACCGCAGCCGAAGGAGGACAGCGATGAAGTCGATCCTCACCGTCACCCGGCGCGAATGTGGAGCCTACTTCGGTACACCCATCGCCTGGATCTTCATCTCGTTGCAGATTGCGATCCTGTCCTTCTTCTTCTTCCAGTTCTCGCCCTTTTTTGTCATCGAGAGCGCAGACATGAGGGTCTGGTTCGGACTGACTCCTTTCATGCTGATGGTGTTTGCTCCGGCGGTGACGATGCGACTGTGGTCAGAGGAACTGCGGACCGGAAGTACCGAGGTGTTGCTCTCGTTACCGATCCGTGTTCCGGAACTGGTGATCGGGAAATGGCTTGCCGCAGTGATCGTTCTTGTCGCCAGTGTCGTGTTCAGTTTCGGGATTCCTCTCACCATCGCCTGGTTGGCCGTCAGCCCGGTCGATTGGGGACCGATCATCGGTGGCTATCTGGGCACCATACTGTCCGGCATGTTGTTTCTCGCGCTCGGATGCTGGGTGTCTGCGCTGTCACGGAACCAGGTGATCTCCTTGCTGGTGGGGGTCTTTGCCGGAATCGTCCTGGTACTGGTACTGAGTCCTGACTTTGCCATGTACCTGTCCGGGACCTACCCGGCGGGAGCTCGAGTCGTCGAGTCGCTCGGGATTCAGTCCCATTTCCGGGCCATCGAGCGTGGCGTGCTGGCGATCAGCGATGTGGTCTATTTCCTGTCCGGCTCCCTCTTCTTCCTGGCACTGACCGTGTTCCAGGTCGAGATGAAAAGACAGTGAGGGCGAACCGATGATCGAGAGAAAGAAAAAGTTTCTGCTGCGCTGGGTGGTCTCGCTGGTGGTGCTGTTCGTCCTGCTGGTGATCTGCAACGGCATCGCTCAGCGATTCGACCGCCGCGTCGATCTGACTCGTGCGGGTGTGCACACCGTCAGTGCCGAGACCGGCAGAATCCTGGCTGGACTCGAGGAGTCGATCACCATCGAATACTGGGTCAGCGAGAAGATGCCTTCCGGATTGCAGAATCTGCGCCGCGACACCGTCGATTATCTGGACGAGTTCCAGCGTGCCGCCAGTGCTGCAGGAGCCAGGGTCGAGATCCTGGTCAAGGATCCAAATCGTGTCATCGAAGCCTATGTCCAGCAGAAGGAAGAGGCGGGTGAGGTTGCCGAAACCGATCCGATGCAGGCATTTCTGGGTGGCCCCGTTTCGCCGGCCGATGAGAAGAAGCGTGAACTGGCCCAGCAGGGGATTCCTGAACTGCAGGGAAGATCCCTCAAGGACGATGGTTTCGAGATTGTTCCCTTCTACAGCACATTGCTGCTGAAGTACCTCGATCGCGAGAAGGAAGGGATCCCGGTTCATTCCAACCTCGAAGGGCTGGAGTACGAACTGGTCAGTCGAATCGTGAAACTCTCGATGCGGCAAAAGCCCGTCATCGCGTTCTTTCATGGCCGACCCGAGGATCAGATCAGCACTACTCCCGATGGTCGGCCGTTGCCTCAGCCAACGGGACATTTCAGTCCCTTCATCGAGAGTGTGCTCATGGACAGATTCGAGGTCGTCCCCATCGATCTCTCCGAGCAGAATCCAGTGCCTGAAGAAGCGGTGATTCTCATCGTTGCGGAACCAGACGGGACCACTGCAAGACAGCGTTACGAGATCGAACGCTTCATCGTGGGTGGTCGTCCGGCCATCTTCTTTGCCTCGACAACTGCCGGGAAACTCGACCAGACGGTTCAGATGACCCCACTGGCTCCGGGACTGGGCGAGACGCTGCAGGCGTGGGGAATCCAGATCCAGCCGCACATGCTGGTGGCCAGTGATGAGTGTGGCTCCATCACCATCATGCAGAACACTCCGCTGGGACCGATGCAGAGGCCGGCGCCGTTGAAGTTGTGTCCGATGGCGACAGGCAACGGACTCGATGGCACTTCACCGCTGACGCGGGGAATCGGCTCGATCGTCTTTCCCTTCGCCAGTCCCTTGATCGTCAACGAAACGGTCGCAGCCACGGCAGGGCTCGAGGTGACGGTACTGGCCAAGTCGGTGCGTGACTCCTGGCTCGCTCCTTTCAGTCCCAGTTACACCCTTCAGATGCGCGATAAACCAAAAGACCCCGGATCACTGGCGCCACGTAACCTGGCATTGCTCATCGAAGGGGTGTTTCCGACCACCTTCGAAGAAGGCTCGGCCGTTCCTCCGTGGGATCCGACCGCGGAGACCGATGGGGGTAGCGCGCCGACCGTCGGGGCCCTCGATGCTCGTTCCAGTCGGGTGCTGTTGATCGGTTCGGCGGACATCGCCAAGTACGGATCATTGATCCAGTACCGCCAAAACGTCCAGTTCCTGCTCGGAGCGATCGAGGCTCTGGCGCTCGATCCGGATCTGGCGACCATCCGTTCGAAGGTCCAGGTCTCGAGTGCTCTGCGCGATACCTCGCGCCAGGAGCGCAGGCTGGCCAGTTACGGCAACATGGTTGGGATTCCGCTGTTGTTGCTGGTGTTCTACATGGTGCTGGTGGCGAGACGTCACTCTTCTGCACAGAAATACGAGAGCCAGTTTCTTGCGGAGCGCCGAGCTCAGCGGGTCGAGGAGGTGACCCAGTGAGTTCGAAAAGCGTGCTGCTGATGATCCTTGCAATCGTCATCGGGGGCATCAGCCTCTATCTCAACTCCGAGAGTGACTACACGGGGGATCTGGAAACTCCGGTCGCCATCGCTTCGTTGTCGCAACTGGCCGTCGACCAGGTGGCGAGTATCGAGATGACGATGGGCGATTCATCACTGTTGCTGCGGAGGCAGGATCAGGACTGGAGTATCCCTTCTGCGTGGGATTCACCGGCGGACCGGGCAGAGGTCAGTAGATTGCTCGCTGACATTCGCTCCATCGGTGGCCCGGAAAAGAGAGCCTCCTCTGCATCGAGCCACGGCGATTTCCAGGTCGGGCCTGTCGATGGTCTGAGGATTTCCTTGCTCGATGCATCCGGAAGTTCGCTTGGCGATCTGGTGCTGGGAAAGACAGATGGCCCCGGTCGTTCCTTCATCCGCATCTCTGGTGAGGATGCCGTCTACAGTGTCACTCCGAATCTGCTCTTCAGGAGCGGATTTGGCGGCCGCACTCTCAACGCCGGAAACTGGACCGACAAGAATCTGTTCCAGCTCCCTGCCGATTCCGAAGTACGTCGCTTGACCATCGGATCTTCCGAAGGACTGGTTCGCCTCGAACTGGAGGATTCTGCCAGCGTGGATTCGACAGAATCATCCGCGTCGTCTGAGGGGCAAGAGGATCGAGTCTGGATGATTGTTGAGCCGGAACGCGCCAGTGCCGATTCAACCACCGTGAAGGCGATCCTCTCTT
Source organism: Planctomycetota bacterium (assembly GCA_050256595.1). Taxonomy (GTDB): domain Bacteria; phylum Planctomycetota; class UBA8108; order UBA1146; family UBA1146; genus UBA1146. The sequence continues at coordinate 4,475 of JBBWWE010000124.1, read as the reverse complement.
CGCTCAGGAATGTCCAGTCGGCGGAACCGACCGATCCCTCCGATCTGGCGGCGATCGGTCTCGAACCGCCCGGCTCCTTCCTCGAAGGCGAACTCGAAGATGGCTCGACATTCCTGCTTCAATTCGGTCACGACACTGCTCTGACGATCGCCGGCCAGGGAGTTTTTGCACGCCTTGCCGGTCAAAATCGAGCCGTGGTAGTGAGGAGTTACGTCAGGGACTCCCTGATCAAGGGACTCGACACTCTTCAGGTGCCCGAACAGCAACCGGAGGTGCAGCCGGATCCCCCGGCAGATCCACCAACCACCGCAGATCCCGATCCCGACTCCGACGGCTAGCATGGATCGGTGCCCATCTCCGGGCTACCCTGCTACCGGTCGTGCTAAAGGCCGATGGACCCTGGCGCAGGAGGTGCGATGGCCAAATTATATTTCCGGCATGGAACGGTGGGCAGCGCCAAGACGCTGAACCTGCTCGCGGTGGCCCACAATTACGAACGCCAGGGTAAGAAGGTCATCGTGATCAAACCTGGCTTCGATGATCGCTTTGGCGAGCGAGAGGTGACATCTCGAGCCGGATTGCATCGTGAGGCTCACCTCATATTGTCGGCTTCCGAGCGACTCGATCGGGCTGATTTCGAGGGTGTGCAATGTGTTCTGGTCGACGAGGTCCAGTTCCTGACAGCGGCACACATCGAACAACTGCGCGATATCGCCGACCAGGTCGATGTGCCGGTGATCTGTTACGGCCTGAGAACCGACTTCCGCTCGCGGCTCTTTGACGGAAGTCGACGTCTGATGGAACTGGCCGATTCCATCGAGGAGTTGAAGACCACCTGCCACCGCTGTAATCGTAAAGCGATCTTCAATCTGAAATGCGTCGACGGTGTCGCGATGCTGGATGGGCCGAGCAAGCAAGTCGGTGGTGACGAGACCTTTCAGCCGGTTTGTTCGAAGCACTTCGTCGAGGCACTCGAACTGAAAGGCGTCGAGGGGATCGACGAGATTATTTCCGAGAGTGAGTTGGCCACATGAGCGACGCTGTACCGGAGACTACGGCCGAAGATGTTGCGATCACCCAGTTGCGGGGGAAGTTGAGAGAGATCGCATTGGTACAGCATGCCATCACGGTACTGGAGTGGGATCAGGAGACGCACATGCCACCTGGAGGTGCGGAATCCCGTGCTGCGGCTCTCGGGGAGATGGTCGGGATCCGCCACAAGAGAGCCCAGGATCCGGCCCTTGGTGAGTGCATCGAGCGTGCCGAGGAGGCTGTAGTCGCCTCGCAGGAAGCGGATCTACAGGCGCTGGTGCGTGAGGTTCGCTACGACTACGACCAATCGGTGCGCATTCCTGCCGCCCTGGCGACAGAAATTGCCGAGACCAGTTCAAAGTCACTGGTGGCGTGGCGATCGGCTCGTGAAAACGATGACTATCCGTTTTTCGAACCGTTCCTCGCCAAACAGATCCAGTTGCAGGAGCAATTCGCCGATTGTCTCGCCGATGGCGATAAGACTCGTTACGACATCCTGATGAACCTCTATGAGCGCGGTATCACAACGGAACGCTTCGAGCAAATTTGCCAGCAAGTGGTGCCGGGGCTCCGGGCGATCATCGACCGAGCGGCTGCAAGTTCGATCCCCGAGCCCGACTTCATGAAAGGTCCGTGGGATACCGACAAACAACTCGCATTCTCCAGGGAGGTCGCCACCGAACTGGGTTACGACTTCGATCGTGGCGGAGTGGATTTCACCGCGCATCCTTTTTGCACGTCCCCGGCTTCCCCTCACGATGTGCGCATCACGACGCGGGTCTCTTCCGATGATTTCATCGGAAACCTGTACGGAGTGATCCACGAGGCCGGTCACGCCATGTATGAGCAGGGTCTCGATCCGGCCTGGGAGCACACACCTCTATGCGAGAGTATTTCGCTGGGGATCCACGAATCGCAGAGTCGCTTCTGGGAGAACGATATCGGTCGCTCGGAGCCCTTCTGGAGTCACTTCTTGCCCAGGATGCAACAGTACTTTCCCGACCAACTCGGCGGGATCAACGCCCGGGAGATGGCTGCGGCGGTGAATCCGGTGCGGCCGTCGCTGATCAGGATCGAGGCGGATGAGGTCACCTATGGTCTGCACGTGGTTCTTCGCTTCGAACTGGAGCAAGGGCTGTTCGACGGGTCCATCACCACCTCTGACCTGCCAGGTTTGTGGCGTGAGAAGATGCAGCAATATCTCGGTGTTGAGCCCGACACCGACAGCGACGGAGTTCTGCAGGACATTCACTGGAGTATGGGAACGTTCGGCTACTTCCCCACCTATCTGCTCGGTTCGCTCTACTCGGCCCAGTTTTACCAGGCGATCAGTGAACAGGTGGATATCGAGGCGGAGGTTTCGGCGGGACGATTCGGCGCAATCCTGGAGTGGTTGCAGACCCGGGTACACCGTCCCGGCCGCCGCAGGATGCCGCTCGAACTGCTCGAGGATGCGACCGGCCAGACGCTCGATCCCACGGTGATGATTGCCAGCCTCGATCGCAAGGTCGAGATGGTTCACGGGGTCTGACCGATCGTGTCGGGGCAACGAACCGGATTCGCCCACTGGCTCCACCTGCAGTGGCCATCGGGACAGGTCGAACCGCTGCCCGAGGTCGCCGCCGATTTTTCCACCAATGTTCCGGGTCTCTTCATCGTCGGAGATCTGACCGGGATTCCACTGCTCAAGTTCTCCGTCGATTCGGGAACCCGGGTCGTCAGAGCCGTCGGCAAAATCCACAGCGATGCAGCAGACGATCAGATACCGCTCGTGATCATCGGAGCCGGGGTTGCAGGAGTCGCGGCTTCCATCGAGGCGCACCGTCTGGGCATCGAGCATCGCCTGCTCGAATCATCGCGCCTGCTCGATACCGTCGAGAACTTCCCGGTTGGTAAACCCATTTTCACCTGTCCACCCGAGATGAAACCGGCCGGAGATCTTCAATTGCCGGCGGGGGATCTCGATCGAGAAGGCCTGCTCAAGAGTCTTCGGGAGCAAGCGATGAAAGCGGGTATCGAACCGATCCTGTGTTGCGTCGAGTCGGTTCGTACCGGGAAGAACTGCCTTCAGGTGTGCTGTGAGGACGGTCAAATCCTCGAGGCGAAACGAGTGGTGATTGCGATCGGTCGCAGTGGCAACTACCGCAAACTCGGGGTCGTCGGCGAAGAACTCGAACATGTCTCCAATCGACTTCATGATCCTGCCGATCATCGCGGCCAGGCGGTGCTGGTGGTGGGAGGAGGCGATTCTGCTTGCGAGGCGGCGGTGGCACTCGCCGATGAAGGGGCACGAGTGACCCTTTCGCACCGTGGAGATCAACTGGTGCGTCCCAGTAGCGCCAACGTGGAGCGAGTCGGGGAGCGAGTCGATCAGAAAACACTCCAGGTCGAGTCCCGATCCGAGGTGCTAGAGATCAGCAGCGACTCGGTGACGCTGACCGGTCCCGATGGACCGAAACAAATCGAGGCGAGCAGCGTCTACACGTTGATCGGTCGCGAGGCTCCGCTCGAGTTCCTGCGCCGCAGCGGTGTTCGGATTCGCGGCGAATGGACCGCCCGTAGCTGGTGCAGTCTGCTGCTGGTGCTGGCGTTTTGCACCCTGCTCTTTCACTGGAAGCGACCAGGAGTCTGGTTACCCATCTCCGAGTGGTGGAGCTCACGAGGTGGTTTCCCCCAGGGTGTTGATCGCTGGTGGTCAGGACTTGGCGGTTCCTTTTCCGATCCGGCGACATGGCTCGGGACCCTTGCCACCAGCGTCGGCGAGGCGGGTTTCTGGTATAGCCTCCTCTACACGCTGATCGTTCTCGTCTTTGGAATGCGCCGCATTCGCCGCAGACCGACTCCTTATGTTCGCTGGCAAACCTGGACATTGATCTCGATCCAGGCGTTGCCCCTGTTTCTATTGCCTTATCTGTTGCTTCCGTGGCTCGGTAACAACGGTCTCTTCGATGACGGTTGGGCCAGGAGCATCGTCGATGCACTGTTTCCGGTGGCAGAAGGTTATGGTCCGGGGCGAGAGTACTGGCGCGCCTTCGGCTTGATCCTTGCCTGGCCACTGTTTTTCTGGAATGTCTTCACCGACCAACCGCTGATGGCGTGGTTGGTGATCTCGCTGGTCCAGACCTTCGTGTTGTTGCCACTGGCAATCTGGCGCTGGGGCAAAGGGGTCTACTGTGGCTGGATCTGTTCGTGTGGAGCACTGGCGGAGACTCTCGGCGATACCCAGCGCAGGAAGATGCCCCATGGTATTTTGAGTAATCGGCTCAACTTCATCGGGCAGTTCCTGCTGTTCTTGTGCTTCTTGATGCTGGATGCGAGGCTCACCTCGTGGCTGTTTCCGGGCAGCACCATCGGCAATTGGGCAGAAACTGTCTATTCCTCGATCTTGACCGGAATTCCGCTGCTCAGTTACGAGTGGACGGTCGATCTGTTCTTTTCCGGGA
>JBBWWE010000123.1:0-5080 GCA_050256595.1 Planctomycetota bacterium | reverse complement strand
CTCTGGCGGCTCTCGAGGCCGATCTGGATGTTCTGCTCGATCGCCACCACAGGGACAAGGAGCCACTCGGATTCCTGGAGGTGAGTCTGCCGGGTCTCGACATCCTGCTGGGGGAACGTGAGGACGAGCAGTTCGTGATGCAATTGTTGAATCTGATGGAGCCGAACTTCGGTGTCTACCACACAGGAGGAGACCATCTGGTCTGTGCACTCATCGGTCCAGGTGAGGAGGATCTGCGTCGAAAGAGTCGAGATTTACAACACACTCTGCAAGATCTCCGCGAAGCCTTTGGTTTGCCCGTCGATGTGCCGGTCAATATCTTGCCCCACTGGTTCCCGGTTGGGTCTCCAGAAATCGCGGAACTGTCTTCCAGTCGGATCGATCTGTTTCGCTGCGGAAACAAGCCGGATCTAGATCAGGAAGTGGCTCGACTGACCTCGGGGCAACTGTCTCTCAAGGAGGCGAAGGCGGCGCTCGAACGTCGATATATCATCGCCGAACTCTACAGGAGTGGGGGCAACATCACCCGGGCGGCCGAGGCTCTGGGGATTCACCGACCTCAACTCTCCAATCTGCTCAAGCGCCATGAGATTCGCAAACAAGACTTCGAGGCAGATTCGCCGAAGAAGCCGGGTTCTTCGCCACGCCGTCACGAGACTGCTTGATACAAGAAAGCGGGTCCCGACGCATTCGGCGTCGAGACCCGCTCTTGGGTCAGAAGAAAATCTGAACTGACCTCTAGCAGACGAAATCGTGGGAGCGGACGGTCTTGCGACCATTCGAACTGGCACGCTTGGCGGCTTGCTCGATGGCGCGGTGCAGGATCTCGTTGAGGCCGGAGAGAGCATCTCCACCTACATTGACATCATGGACCTTGAGAGCTGCTTTTGCTTTGCTTCCAACAAGTAGCATTTCGCGATCGGACATTGAGTCCCCTTTCTGACCTCGGACCGATCCCATCTCGAAACCGGGACACGAGGATCTCTATCTGTGATTTCGCACTTTCCTTGCCGGCTTGATGGATCCCCGTGTGATCCCACCAGCGCCCTGAAAACCAGCGCTCTCGGCATGTGCTCGTCACGGTACGAGCGAGTGCCCCGGTTCCCATAGATCGAAGGATAGCCACCAGATGGAGGCCATGGGAAGAGGGAATTTCCCCAAATTTGCTCGAATCGAGTAGGTATTGGCCGATTCACGGAAATGTCGTGAATCGGGGATAGCTCGAGAAGCATCTCGAAGGAGTCGAAAACAATACGATAACCTCATTTATTACAAGAGGTTACGTCAGGCGTTGACGAATTTGGCCGGCGTTCTGGGGCCATTCTCGAGGAAATTCGTAACTCCTATGCGCATATCCTGAATCGAGCAAACTTCTCCAAAACAGTGTGCTTCCAGCGCGATGCCGTCTGCCAGCGGCAACTGGCAACCCTCGATGATCGCCTTCTGGAGGATCTCATCGACAGCGCGGCTGAGGTGTCCGAGGTCCACCGTTGGCAACGAATCGGGGGTCTCTATCGGACCTTGGTCGATCACCGGAAGTGGCTCATGGCCGTCGACCACCGCCCGGATCCAGGCGCAGGCACGTGCTCGAAGTGCGCGTGGATCTCCATCGACTTCCTCGCTGATCAAGCCGATGGAGAGCGCTTCGGCTGAAGAGACGGTTCGCCCGGTCCTCAGCAGTTCAGCAGCCTTCTCCACTCCGACCCAGCGTGGCAATCTCTGGGTGCCTCCGGCTCCAGGTATGATCCCCAGATTCACTTCGGGCTGACCGACCAGCACCTTCTGGCCGGCGCGGGCAATTCTCGCGTTGCATGCCATGGCAATCTCGTTGCCGCCTCCGAACGCAAGTCCATTGAGGGCGCAAACGACCGGTTTGGGGCAATCCTCGATCATCTGGACCGAACTCTGCGACTTGCGCGAGGTTTCCTCTCCCATCGAGGCGGAATCGATCCTGGCGAGGAACGCCACATCGGCTCCGGAAACGAAAGCCTTGATGCCGAATCCCGACAGCACCACCCCGATGACATCGTCATCCTGGGAGATGGCCTGGAAGTGTTGTTCGATCTGGTCAAAGGCGTCCTGATTGAGTGCATTGAGTTGTCTGGGTCTGCGAATCGTGACATGTGCGATACCATCGATGTCCTCGCGCAGTACCAGAGGAATCGCAAAGGAACCACCATCGCTGGCCTGTTTCCGGATGCATGAGGGGACAGGAAATCCGGGATGTTCAGCACCATAGCGTTCGACCAGTTCGAGTGACTCTTGTACTCCGAGGGAGTTCATCAGGCCGAACGGGGCTTTCATGTCGAGAGCGATCTCCACGGCCATGTTCATGTCCGAGATGTTCGAGATGTTGCTGTCGACAATTTCCCCGACGATTCCGAAGAAAGCACCTAGCAACGCGTCTCTGATGCGAGAAAAGGTCTCTTCAGGTACTTCGACTCTCTCATTGCGTGCAGGGACCTCCCAGGGAGTCTCATCAGCGACGGCTCGCCGCAGGATTTCTGGGGTTCGGTACCAGGAGTGAATTTTCGTCTGATAGTTGTCGAGGCCCACTGCGGTGATGGGGTTTCCCCCGGTCAGATTCATCGCTGTGAACGGACCAACGGTGTAGCCGAGAACATCACAGGCGACCTGATCCACTTCCCTGGTGGAAGCGATTCCAGCTTCCACCAACAGGGCGGAAGCAAGGAACATCCCCTCGAAAACAGGATCGAGCGCATAGCCATAGCGACTCCGGACACGAATCGGAATCTTGCCGATGGCTTCGTAAAAGCCCGCCATTTCCGCAGTCAGTTGCTCCGATGTGTCGACGCCCGGAACGATCTCGACGATGGGGTTTCGCTCGGCCGGGAAGAAGTAATGGACCACCAGAGTTCGGCTCCGGTCAGAAAGGCCCTCGAAGATCACTTCTGGTTCGAGATGGGAAGAATTGGAACAGAGAACTGCCTCCGGCGACACCAGGTCTGCAACTTGCCGGAAAATCCGTGACTTCAGGTCACGGTCCTCGGTGGCGGCTTCGACCACCAGATCACAGCCCTTGAGCCGACCGTAGTCAGAGGTGAAGAGGACGTTCTTTTTCATCGCTTCGCCGTGTTCCGGTCGGAAAGCTTTCGATTCGATCCCCTTGTCGATCTTTCGCTCCAGTTTGTTCTGACCCTTTTCGAGGGCTTCTTCACTGATGTCGACCACGACGATGGGAGTTCCCAGTGGCGCAAAGACCTTCGAGAAATGCAGTGCGATGTCGGGGCCGATTTGTCCCGAGCCGATGATCCCGATCCGATTCACCGGACGACCGAGGATTTCGATGCTCGATTTACGATTCATCCGAGAACTCCTTCGGGCTGCTACTGGGCCACCATGCGTGATCGAGGTGATTGTAAAGGAGCCGCGTGACACGGGCACCCCCGCCGGCCAATTTCCTCATAGATGGCCAGTTGCAACCTGACGTGTCGTCTTTGGCGACGGATTTACCTGAGGCGAGCCGATGCGAGAGTGTTGCCGATGCAGGGCTGGCTCAGGATGAACCATCGTGCAGCAATCTCTTGAACCAGTTGCCGATCTCGACCACCTCGTCCGGGTGCAGTGAATGAGGTGCCGGATAGGTCTTCCACTCGAGCGGCCAACCGGCTTGCTGGACCTTTTTCGCCGAACTCTCTCCCAGGGCCACGGGTACCACCGGATCCCAGTCTCCGTGACAGCAGAGAATCGATGTGAGGGGTGAGTCCGGATCGGTCGGAGCCTGCAGCGATTCGGAAAGCGGCAGGTAGCCCGACAGGACCAGGATCCCCGCCAGCGGGTGGTTTTGCTTCAACCCGACATGGTAGGCCATCGCTGCCCCCTGGGAGAAGCCAGCAAGGATCAAACGGCGCGGCGATATGCCGGCCTCGATCTGCTCGGTCAGCAATGTTTCGACCAGTTTCGCACTGGCGGTGATCCCCTCTTCATCGACCTTGCGGTCGATGGAGATCTCCAGGATGTCATACCACGCTCGCATCTCCATGCCGTTGTTGATGGTGACCGATCGGATCGGAGCATGGGGAAAAACAAACCGGATGGGACCGACCTCCTCGAGTCCGAGTTCAGGGATGATCGGTTCGAAATCATGGCCATCAGCACCGAGACCGTGAAGCCAGACCACGGCGGCTGTCGGATTCGCTCCGGTTTCGATGGTGACTCTGTCGAGGGTGTGGTTTTTCATCAGTCCGTGGTTCGCTCGAGTGAATCGAGGATGGGGATCAGTTCTGCCAGAGATCTTATCGTGTAATCGCCCTGTGGAACGAAGCGTTCTCGCCAGTGCTGTTCGACTCCGTTATCGACCCATACCGTGGTCATGCCAAATTTCTTGGCACCGAGGAGTTCCTCCGAATTTCCATCTCCGACATAGATGCAGTTCTCCCCGCTGACTCGAAGGAGTTCGAGTACGTGACTGTACATGCGCGGATCTGGCTTGCGTACTCCGAGGAACGCCGAGATGGAGCGAGCTTCGAAAAATGGACCGAGTGGAGTTTGATCGAGAACTTGCGGTGCCGAACTGGAGCAGTCGGTGACCAGGCCCAGTCGTAATCCCCTGTCGACAAGATCAGAGAGCACCTGGCACGCATCCGGTTTGGGTACCAGTGCTTCCCTGAGGAGTTCGGTGTGCAACTGTGCTGCCATCATTCGCTCGCTGGCGGAAGCGTTGATCCCTGCAGTTTCGAGGATGCTGTCGAACTGCTTCTCTCCATCGGGAATATCGCCGGTCATCCGCTCCATGAACCGGGGCTCCCACAGTTGCCGATAGTATTGAGGGTCGACGCCGAGGGTTCTGGCGATGGAATCGGAGGAGTTTTCCCAGCAAGAGAGGGGGAGGTTGGGGACCAGGGTGCCGAAAAGATCGAACAGAATCGCCTGCACCAGTTCCTCCTCGGCTGCGAGGATGAAGCGGTGGTATCCACCGGGCAAGAGGTGCCATCATGAAGAAGTGCTCCCCGACGGACAAAAAAATAGACCCCGCGGCGATGTGTCATCAACGCGGAGCCCGCCGTTTTTCAGGATTCGAGCGACCAAGGACTCCGATGGTCGGGCCCAGGAGTCACTT
>JBBWWE010000122.1:0-4870 GCA_050256595.1 Planctomycetota bacterium | reverse complement strand
AAACCAACGCCTCGGCCAGGTGTTCGCCACTGCTGGACCGGCAAAGGCGACACCCCCATCACGGAACTCATCGACGCCATAGCGGATACACGACGAGAGGTGCTGGTCGCCAGCCAGATGGAAGGCGCGTGCTTTTCTCAGCAGGCGGATCGCCTCGTTTCTCGGGGATTGCGGCCAGCCGCCCGAATCACAGTCGGCGACGGGCAGTTCACCCTCGGGCCAGGCTCCCGGTTCGATGATGGGTAGACTCTGCGTGATGCCGCCGGTCTTTCCCGGCGGCAAGGTGGCGACATTGGAGAAGGGAGTCTGGGAGAGCAGGAACTTCCACTGCGCTCCATATCCCCAGTCGAGCGCCCACTCGTCGAGCAACTTCTCCTGTGCCTGCCCGAGCAACTGGAGTCCGGGGAGGTCGGCATCCTTCGGGTCAAACTCCGGATTCCTGAACCAGCCGTTGACGACATTGCCTTCCGGTACAGAGGGCCGCGGGGCGCTCTTGAACTGGCGGTCGGAGAGCACCGCAATGCTGATGCCGGCATACTCGACGCGGGTCGAGTAGACGCTGTAGCCCTCGCCGATGGGGCCATCGATGAGAGGATCGGGCAGGTGCGACGTCTGGGTCCGGTGGATGGCATTCACTTCCCGAGGAGCGAGTTTGTAACCGCCCGAATCCTGCGCCGTGGTGCCCGGTTCCTTGCGCCCCCTCTTGCCGCCAGCACCCCAGATATTGCCGTGATAGACATCGTGGTCATCAGGGATGGTGATGCAGGGAGTATTACGAGTCAGCTCGCCGAAGGATCGGTACCAGCGCAGGAACTTGGTGTGGTAGTCCAGTAACATCTTGTCGGGGGGGCTTCCTTCGGCGCGCGAGATATCTCCCTCGTAGATCTGGTCGCCGGCGAAGCACAGCAGGTCTGGATCGTGGGAGGCCACACCTTCGGCGACCTGCTGGTGGGGAAACCAGATCGATGATGAGTTCCATGCGAGTTGGCCAGTAAAGTTTTTCATGCACGAGATCAGCCCTATGACGATCGGCTCTCCATCGGAATCCGGCTCCGCTCGAACCACTCCGGCATAGTCATGATCGTTTTCGGCTCCCTTGCGGTCTCGCAGACGACAGCGAACTCGATACGGACAATCCTGGTCTGCCTTCCACCCCTCCACCTTGAAATTGACGGTTCGAGAGAGTGGTTCGAAGTCAGAGGTGGCAACTGTTTGCCATTCGTCTTCCCTGGCGATTTGTAAATGGCAGGAAACAAACTCCTTGCTGGAGATGGGGGCCAGTTGAGCGGTCAGTTTCCATTCGTGGGTACCGTTCTTGTCGCGAGAGAGGCAGTACTGAACCCCGTAGATCGGTCCCAGTGAGCGTTCCGGATGGGCGACCAGGCCGGAGCCAGCGGCCTGCAATTTGTGGAAGGCCCACCCCTCGGAGTTATTGCTTCCCCCGAGGTGACTGGCCAGGCCGAAGGATCCACTGAGTTGTGCTGGAGACACGCCAGAGAGTGACGCCGAGGAGATCAGATTCCCGGTCTTTACCTGGGTGGCGGTGAGTAGCACCCGGTAGGCGTTCGCCGATTCAGGATTGTTGGTCAGGGGCTGGGTCAGGGTCAGGCGCAGGATCCATGGCCCTTCTCCACCATCGCCATTCTGGACCTGGTTTTTCAGTAAAAACCCTCGTCCCTTGTCGAGCGGCCCACCGATCGACCAGGAACCTCCACCACCACCGATGTTGAAGTCACGGAAACCGACCCGGCCATCGGGATGCATCACGGCCAGGATGCCTCCATCGGCCGCTGGCTTGTCGTGAACGATCGATCGAATTCTGTGGTCGACCTCGGCTCCGCCGATCCCGATCAGAAATCCACCGAAGGAACCCTCCCGGGCATCGCCCTTCCAGGTTGCAGCAATCTCGGTGGCGAGGGCGAACGCTCCCCTGGATAGATCACACTCCCTGGTCAACAAGATGGTGGTGCGTACCGGATCGCGAGGACGGGAGTTGATGCAACGTAGTTGACCATCGCTGACGGCCCAGTCCTGCAGGCGATTCGAGTTCCAGTCCGACCCGGACCAGGTCCGATCGGGAGAACTCTTCCAGTCGAGCGAGATCGACTGGCCATTTGCGGCCGAAGCGATGAGCAGGACTGCCAGCATCAACAAAGTCAGCGGGACATGGCGCGGTTTCATCATCTCTCCTATCGGTATGGTGAGGATGGGTGATATGCCGACGGCGGGCAACAGGCACCTGCTCCCCTTCGAACCCTCATCTCGGTACACTCGGGTTCCGGAAGGAGAGAGCGTGAACGGTCCCCTGCTTGTGCTGATGTGCGCCCTGCTCTCTCCGGTGATGGAGCGAGGCGATTCGGCCCTGGAAATCGCCGTGACATCCGCCCGAGCCGATGCGGTACAGGCTGCGGTCGAGGTGTTGGCGGCCGAGGGCACCTCCAGTGCCATCAATGAGGTCATCGAGATTGCGCTGCTGTCGAACAACGTGACGGTGGAGAAGGCAGCGATGGCAGGGCTGGTCGGGTTGAAACCGGGTAGCGGGCTCGACTGGATCTGCACCCAGGCCAGCAAGCATTCGCGCAAGGAAGTTCGCGACCTGCTCATGGGGTTCCTCGCCGAGCGTCCCGAGACGGAGTGTTTCCGGGCGGTTCTCCAGGGTCTTTATGATCCGGAGGACAGCGTTGCTCTCGCGGCCATCGAAGCTCTTCGCCGCAAGTCACATCCGGGATCCATCCCCCACATGATTCGGGCTCTGAAACATCAGGAAGATCGCGACCGCGATCTGTCGGTGGTTGCCGAGAGAGTCCGCGAGATGCTGTCCGAGTTGACCGGGGCTGATCTGTTCGCTGCTTCGGAATGGGATGGCCTGTGGAAAGGGAACAAGGAAGTTCTCGCCAAGGGTAAAAAGGTCGACGCCTCCAAGATCGTTCTCAAGGGGACCGGGGTGAAGATCGAGCCTCCCAGTTTCTTCGGCCAAGAACTGGTCAGCGAAAAGATCGTCTTCGTGCTCGATACCAGCATCTCGATGCAGGAGAAGGATCCTCTTCCCAAAGGCACAGGGAATGGCAAGAAATCCGGTCGCGGCACCGGCGTTGATTCCGACGGCAAGAAAAAAGAGAGCGATGATGAGTTACCCGATTCGCGGATGAGATTGAGACGGGTGCAAAAAGAATTGAAACGGATGATCCGCGAGTTGCCTCGTTCCTTCAGGTTTTGCTTGCTTAGTTTCAACAGGGATGTGGACCGGATGACCGATCAGTTGGTGGCTGCCACCCCCGATCAAAAGAGGCGCGCCATCAAGTTTGTCGAAGGATTTGATCCGCGCGGCTTCACATCCACCGATCTGGCTCTCGAAGATGCATTCAAGATCCCAGGTGTCCGCACCATCGTTCTGCTATCCGACGGGATGCCATTTCGAGTCAGAAATCCCATCGATCCGGTACAATTGCTCGACCATATCGAAGAGATGAACCGGTTCGAACACATCCCGATACATACCGTTGGATTCGAGGCGACCTCTGGGGATGCGGGGGGTTTTCTCGAAGAATTATCACGTCGAACTCGTGGCAAATATACCGAAGTCCCCTGATCAATCTCGCCAGGGCTGAGATCCGGTGTGTCGTCGGTTTACTCTTCTTCGGCCAATCGGGCATCGAAGTCTGCCTGGATGCGATCGTGCTCGTTGGTGGCTTCTTCTAGTTTCTGGAATGCCTTTTCGCTGGATTTTTGTAGATTCTTCAACTGCAAGGACAGACTCGAAATCTCATGGGCATTCCCTTGCTGGGAGGCATCGATCAATTGTGCTTCTGTTTGTTTCGACTTTTCCCCGAGAGTGTCAATGAAGTTTTCGTTACGCTGCATCTCATTGCGTAGGGGTTTCAACTGGCGCGATCTTTCTTCGATGAGTCGAGCTCTTTCGCGTCGTTGGTCTTTTCGGTTCCCCCCCTTCTTGCGCACTGCCCTGGCCCGCTCCTCCAGTTCTGAACTCCAGCCGTGGCGGCGCAAGAAGTCGTCATAGTTGCCCTCGAAGACGCGCACCTTGCCCTCATCGAAGATCACCAATCGATTGCAGGTTTCCCTCAATACCGATTCGACGTGGGTCACCAACACCACGGTGCCGGGAAAAGCGTTGATGGCGTCAATGAATGCCTCGGTACTGGCCATGTCGAGGTGATTTGTCGGCTCGTCCAGGAGTAACAAGTTGGCTGGTCTGGCCAGCACCCTCCCCAGTAATGTTCTGGCCTTTTCCCCACCGGAAAGAATCTCCACATTCTTCAATGCCAGATCTCCGCCAAACATCATGGCGCCACAGATATCCCGTACCTGGGTTCTTGTCAGCATGGTGTTGGCATTGTTGATTTCCTCTTCGATGCTGCGTCTGTCATCCAGGAGTCCCATGGCGCTCTGGCCGAATAAGTTGAGTTCGGTAGAGGGGTGATAGCGGACCTCGCCACTGACTGGCTTCAGCTCCCCCGCCAGTATTCTCAGAAGAGTCGATTTTCCTTTACCGTTGGGTCCGATGACGCCAATGCGATCTTTCGCTCCGACATGCAACTCAAGGCCGGAGATCAGCGTCGGTCCATCCTCGTAGTTGAACTCGATGGCCCGGGTCTCGGTTGCCCACTTGCCCGGGTTCGGGGTGTGATTGAAGGAGAAAGAGAGAGTCGAGATCTCGTCGAGCTTTTCCAGTCGATCTCGCTTGGCGATCTGTTTCAGTCGCGACTGCGCCTGGCTGGCACGCCGCGCCTTGGCGCGAAATCTTTCTACGAATCGCATCTCCTGTGCGATTTTGCGTTCGGAATTGACCCTGGTTTTTTCATGCATTTCTTCCTCGGTGAAGATCTGGTTCCACGCCTTTGCCGTGTCGCCG
>JBBWWE010000121.1:0-6964 GCA_050256595.1 Planctomycetota bacterium | reverse complement strand
CTCGATGTTGTCTCCAAACAGATCGATGCGATAGGCTACCTCTTCGTCAGCAGAATGAATCTCGACCACATCCCCTCGGGCCCGAAAGGAACCGCGGGTCGGCTCGAAATCGTTTCGCTCGTACTGGATGTCGACCAACTTCTTGAGCAACTCATCCCGGTCGACTTGATCGCCCTCGACGAGGGTGATCATCTTTCCCTTGAACGCTTCCGGGGAACCGAGGCCATAGATACAAGAAACGGATGCGACAATCACAACATCTTCTCGCGTAAGAAGACTCGCCGTCGTCGCCAACCGCAATCGATCGAGATCCGCGTTGACCCCAGCATCCTTTTCTATGTACATGTCGCGCACCGGGATATAAGCCTCTGGCTGATAATAATCGTAATACGAGACGAAGTACTCGACTGCATTCTCGGGCAAGAATCGCTTCAGTTCCGAATACAGTTGTGCTGCCAGGGTCTTGTTGTGAGAGATGACGATCGCTGGTTTTCCGTAACGAGCGATGACATGGGCCATCATGTAGGTTTTTCCCGAGCCGGTCACACCGAGCAGGATCTGGTCTTCCTTCTGCTCTTCCAAGCCTGTCATGATGTGATCGATGGCCTGCGGTTGATCGCCGCAGGGTTCGAACTCGGAACGAACCTCGAAGGAGGAATCTGGAAACCGGAAAGATTTCAAAGGTTCCTCATCTCATTCCTCATCTCGTTCCTCAACTCGTTCCTCAACCTTTGGGCTCTCTCGATGCCTCATCCAGAAACCGGATCCGACACGATGCGGGTGAACAAGGGCGCGGCTTGAGCCACGGACCCGCCTCCAGTAACGGCCCATCGGGAACCCCCGGTAGGCGCAGGATCTGACACAGGCACACGAATCCCTCATCACCTTGCCGGGCGGCGACGATTCGACCCCCGATCACTTCTCCTATCCCTTCGATGAGAACCAGGCGATCGACAGGATCGCGGCGCAGATCAACCTCCTCGGGGTGAGCAACCAGTGGAAGATCGGCTGCAGCGAGAATCGAGGTCGGCGCCGAACCCGCCTGGATTCCTCCGGTCAATAACGCCCACCCCAGCAAAAGACCCCAGGCCAGCAGATGCCCGTACGACTCGACCAGGGTGATGGACCCGGTCCCCGATCCCATCTATCTCACCCGCAAACCGGGTGGACCCTTGTAACCAATGACTTTCGCGCCAGGCTCGATCCCTCGGGCAGAAAACCATCCAACATTGGTCTCCAGGGCATACCGGACCGCTTTCGAGGAACGGTATCGGGGCAAGATCACCTGTCCCGGGGTCGGAGCTTTCATCTGGAGGATGTCGACGATAATTCCATCGTCATCGATGTAGGCGATATCGAGATCGATGGCGCAGTTCTTCATCCAGAAGCCCTGCACCTTCGGCTCCAGGAAGACAAACAACATGCCGATATCTTGAGGCAAAGAACTACGGTGCATCAGACCCCTCTGACGGCTAGCAGAGTCCGCAGCGATATAAGTCCAGACCTTGTTCGCGGAGATTTCCACCGCATGCATCCCTGGTCGTAAGGTATTCGGAGATGGCTTTGGACCGTTGCAACCGATGGTAGTCATCAACCCCAGCAGTACTACAAGAGACAGCCAGCGGATGGAAAATCTGATTCGGGGCGCTGCTCTGTTCATTGGCTCTTCTCCTCGTCTGCGGAACCCGGCAGGGCCCCTTCCTTCTTTCGTCTACGATACTGCTGCACAAGGCGCAGCGTCAGGGGATACGCAGGCAGAGCGCAGATCATCCCCACCACGGCCCCTCCCAGAAACATCGGCCCGAGAACATCATTCCCGATGGAGCGCAACAACTCCAGGGTCCCTTCGTACCATCCCACCTCGCTTGCCTTGGCCTGCGCCTCGAACCAGCGTTGCTCGAAATCACCGCGCGTGATCGCTTTCTGTGCGAGGCACTTCACTCCGACCCAGTAATCGAGCCAGTAGATGGGAACCATCGTCAACGGGTTCGATATGTAGACCATGATGAATCCCGCCAGTCGATTGGCGGGAATCAACAGACTGACGATGAGGATGATGATCATCTGCAACCCTACGGTAGGGGTCATCGCCACGAATAGTCCGATCGCGGTCCCGAGCGCGATGGAGTGAGCACTTCCCTGGAGTTGCAGGATGCGATGCAACATCGAGGGTTTGCTTGCTCCTGGAGCCGCCGACGACGGGGCTTGCTGGTGATTCGATTCGTTTCTGGGCTGCTCCTCGTTCATGCGTCCGCTCCGGCAAAAATCGCCATGGTGAGATCGAGAGCGGGTGCCGAGTGGGTGATGGCTCCGCAGGAGATACGTCCGGCTCCCGCCGCAGCATAGGCAGCCGCAGAAGTCTCATCGATTCCACCACTGGCCTCGATCTGATGAGACGCGAGCGGTAGATCGTCTTTTCGAGCCCTCGAGACCCATTGCTCCAGAAGTTCTGGTGGGACGTTGTCGACCAGGATGATCTCGATCTCGAGTACGAGGCAGGCGCGAAAACTCTCCTCATCCTCGACCTCGATGGCGATTGGCCCATCGACTCCTGCGGCGCGCAGGGTATCACGGATGAAAGCCACCTCGGCGCGAGCATCCGCCGCCAGTTCCGGATGCAGGGTCTGGATCCGATTCCTGTGATTCTCCTTGACCATCGGAAACTCAGCTAGATCGGCTCGATGACTGACCCCACCTCCGGCTCGCACCGCCTGCTTCTGAAAGATTCGCAGTCCCGGGATGGTCTTGCGGGTATCGAGAATCGACGCTGTCGGCGCGCATTCGACGAGCCGTGCCGTGCGAGTGGCAATCCCACAAAGATGCGATCCGATGTTCAAGGCGACACGCTCTCCTGCCAGCAGCACTGATGCCGGGCCAGCCACTGTCATGATCTCGGTTCCCGCGGCCACCGTTGTCCCATCCTCGACTCGAAAACCGCTTCGACAATCTGCATGAAGTCGCTCGAAAACGGTACTCATCGCTGCCGTGCCACAGATGACTCCTGGCTCCTTGGTCGAGATGACACCACGGCAGGGCGGTTCCGCGACTTCCGGAAACAACAAGCGGGTCGGGTCCTCGGCTACTCGATCCTCCTGAAGGGCAGCATCGACCCAGTCAAGAAGCCGGCCGCGAACGTCTTCGCGCAGCCAGAAACTCTCCAGATCACCGATCTCTTGCCGTTGCATCGGGCTCCCTCCTGCCTTCGACAGGCACCTACACGAGTGGAACCGAATCAGAGCCCAGCGACAAGGTGACGTCTGCACCTGGAAGCGAGAATCTGCCCATCTTGGCTGCTGCTCATCGGCTATCTGGCTTCGAACAGGTCGGATGCGTACCATCACGAGCCAGCGGGCCGCCGGTCCGGAGCAGGCTCCAGCAATGTGGAGCAGCAGAGCAAGATCCTGGAGGTCTGGATCGCCATGATCCAAGTCGAAGATGCTGTTGATCAGGCAGTGGTTGCCAAGTTCTACGAAGCGGGCCAGGAGCACCTGTTCGCCGATTGGCAGCAACTCGAATCGCCCCACAGGCGCACCTTGCTGGAAGATCTGCACCAGATCGACCTCGGCTTTCTGCAACGGTTGATTCACAACCACCTGGATACCGATGCAACCTTGGCACCGATCGCTGCTCCGACACCACCGCGGTGGATCCCGCTGGGAGATCCGACCAGAAAAGGAGCCGATCAAGCGGGACTCGAAACTCTACGACGCGGCGAAGTCGCAGTGCTACTGGTGGCAGGAGGAGTGGGAACCCGACTCGGTCATCCGGGTCCAAAAGGTGCCTTCCCATTATTGCCCAGCAGTGGGGCAACCTTGTTTCAGATCTTCGCGGAATCGATTTGTCGACTACAAAAACAACTCGGGAAAAACATCCACTGGCTGATCATGACCAGCCCGTCGAATCACGAAGAGACGGTGGAGTACTTCCGCCAGCATTCCTACCACGGACTGTTTCCCTCGGAGGTCTCGATCCTGCCTCAGCACCAGTTGCCGGTACTCGATCCGCGTAGAGGAAAGATCTTGCGCAGTGATCCAGGCCACGTGCTGTTCGCTCCCGATGGCCATGGAGGAGCGATTCGATTGCTGCAACGGGAATCGAAACGTCTGCGTGACAGGGGAATCCGCCACATCTATACCCACCAGGTCGACAACCCACTTGCCTGGATCGCCGATCCTGAACTGCTAGGGCTGCATCTGGCGGAGTCGTCGCAGTTCACCTCGAAGGCGGTCGCCAAGACCGATCCCGAGGAGAAGGTCGGCATCTTCTGCAAGGTCGGCGACCGGATGCGCGTCATCGAATACAGCGAACTGGCTGAATCTGACCGCCATGCTCGTGAAGAGAGTGGAGAACTGTCGTTTCGCGCCGGCAACATCGCAACCCACGTCATCGACCTCGATTTCATCGCACCTGCCGACGAGAACGATGCACTCCAGTTGCCCTTCCATCAGGCCAGCAAATCGGTTCGCCACTGGTGCGATGGGCGATGGCAGCAGGCGGAACAACCCAACTCGGTGCGCTTCGAGACCTTCATCTTCGATGTCCTACCGCTGTGCCAACGAGCACTGGTCGTCGAAGCAGACCGTGAACTGGAGTTCGCTCCGGTCAAGAACGGCACAGGGGTCGATTCACCGGACACTTCCCGTGCCGCAATGCAAAAACTGTGGTCTCGATGGCTCATCGAGGCCGGGGTCGAGTTGACCCTCAACGATGAAGGAATACCTGATCGAGCAGTGGAGATCTCTCCACTGGTCGCCGGCAACGCCGAGGAGTTGAAGAAGTACCTGGCGGATGTCGAACTGCCGGTAGAAGGACCGATCCTGCTCCGATGAAAATCTCGATGATACTGATGCTGTTCGTGTTCGTGGCACCGGGAATCGGCTTGTGCCTTGATTCGCCGGTCGCACGGATCGCTACAGATCTCGACTCCCCCGATGCACAGGTCGTCGCAAGAGCTCGAGCCGCCGTCGATGCCCTCGATGACTCCGCGGTAGTGGCTCTCAGGGACACCCTCGAGGGTGACATTTCACCGCTCGGTCGCGCGATCCTGCTGGGAAAAATGGAGGCGATCCTGACCGGCATGCTGGCCGAACTCGATGCTGCGGTAACGGACTTCGCGACAGCACGCAAAAGAGCTCGCCAACCATCGCCGGATGCCGTCTCTGTACGCAATGCAGCGCGTAAGCGAGTCGAGTTGATCGAACAGCAACTGGCTGCTAGCGGCTTGTTTCTGGCACCATCGCTTTTGCGTCACGGAGAACAGACCGGGACAACAAATACGCTGGTCGTGCGCGTGCGCGAGCGACTGCTGGAGCGATTGCGTCAGCAGGTGGAGAGACGCTGGCCGCAGTCACCCCCACCGCACAACCTCTCCCGTACCTTGTTGCGTTGCCTGTGCGCACTCCTGCCTCCCGCGGGAGAAGACCCTGGCTGGGATAAAATCGCCGAGCGAGGAGCGCAACTCGCCATCCAGGAACTGGAAAGTTTTGACCGATTCCGCATCGCGCTGGCTCGCTCCTGGCTACTCGATCTGGGAGTAGCGGGTCGACAGCACCTGCGCCGCTGGAGTGAGAACTCCTCGCCTTCGGCGGTTCCTCCCGGAATCAGACAAGAGTGGGCCATCCGTAACCGATTGCGAATCCCCGCTCTGGCCGATCAGGACTCTTCCATTTCGGTATCAAACTGGGACCAACTGGATGCGTCTTCGCGACGCGACCAGTTGCTTCAATTGCGTGCCGTCCATGGCGAACTCATCACGCCGACTCTTGCCATCCTGGCACGAGAAGATCCGGATCCGACGGTGAGACGACGCTGTGCAGAATTGCTCTCACTGCTGGGAGATCCTCGCGGTGCCAGATTGTTGCTGGCACAAAGACAGTTCAGCGCCAACCAGATCGAGGCAGCAAGCCGCGATGCGATCCTGCGTGCCTCCGTGAGGCTGAGAAATGACGGAGATCTGGACGGGGCACTGGCGTTACTCGACGAACTGGCCGGTCGCATCACCGCCGATGCAGAGATTCATCACGCCATCGGGGTGGTCACCATGCGCATGCGAGACCTCGATCGTGCCATCGATGAACTGCAACGCGCCTCCTCGCTCGACCCCACCGATGATTCCATCCACTACAATCTCGCCTGTGCACACGCCCTCTCCGGTGATCCAGATACAGCCCTGGAGTCACTGCGCCGGGCCATGACCCACGGGTACAGGGACGTCGACCACACCGGCTCCGATCCCGATCTGGAGTCCCTCAGGGGGCTTCCCGAGTTCGAGCAGTTGCTCGAAGAGATGAAGGACTCCTGAGCCACCAGCCCTCTTTTGTGCAGGATGTTATTCTTCTCGGGAAGGACCTGGCATCCCGCCGGGACAATCTCGATGGCCCACTTGGTCCGCACCGCCGATCTCCCAGGCGACGCTGCGCGCACTCTCCTCGATCTGGTCTCGTGCCACGGTAATGGCACCTGGCAATTGAAATCCGAGGGTGCCGACAACCCCGAGTTGGTGGTCCAGATCGAAGATGATCGGCTGGTCGATTTGCTTCGTCCGGGACAACCGAGCGTCTTGATCCGGGCACTCATCCAGGGCGGTTCGCTTCGATCCAGGGATCGAAAACAACTCGAAAAACAAGCCGCCGATGAGGGCACCTGCCCCGGCGTGCTCTGTCTCGATGCCGGACTGTTCGATACGAGCAACGCCGCCGAGGCGATCGGCCAGGTGGTCGATGGAGATCTGGTTCTTGTGCTCGGGGCCGCTTCAGCAACCTGGTCCGGTCCTCATCCAGAAGTGATCGGATCCGGACTGCACGGGCGAGTCGATCTGGGGCAATCGCTCGAAGAAGTCTTGCTGCGCTCGGCTCGTCGTCACGACCTCTGGAAAACGATCCTCGATCTACCGATGCTCAGAGATGTGGTCGCAGCAACTCCGCAGGCGATGCATGTGATCCAGGATCCTGCTGAGGGTGCCGAA
>JBBWWE010000120.1:0-2564 GCA_050256595.1 Planctomycetota bacterium | reverse complement strand
ATGGAACCCTGTACATCGAAGGGTGTGCCTTTGAGTGTGATGGCACCTGTTCTCGTCTCGGACATGATTTATCTCCTCTTGTGAATGCGGGTTGGTTCGATTCGAAGGATGGCACTTTCGCGGATCCCTGAAACAGAATCAAGGTAACTCAATAGGTGTTCTTTGCGATACCTCCCGAGACTTCAACACATTGAGCAAATCGATTGTGCTGACCAGTTGAGGAAGTCTGGTTTAGTCGTGACATTTCGAACTCACAGTTAAACTGACTTTCCTGTCATTTGTACAACTCATGACTTGTAACTCTCATCGTTGAACTAGTGTTTGCAAACACGTGTCTGTATAGAAATATTAGTAGTGGGAAATAATGTCTGCGTGACGACCTACCTTTTATTGTCGTCGTGAGACTTTTAACTCAGGGGATTATAGAAGTTTGGGGTGGTGAAAAGATGCGTAATGCTCTTCGATTCAACCTCGTTGTTGTGGCTATGGGTGTTTTGTTCTCGGGTGGATTGTTAGCACAAGACTTCCCTCCGATGTCCACTCTTGCTACTCCGTTACCCGCTAATCTTAGCGAGTTCGTTGTCGACACGACAAAGGCCATCGAACTTGGCAAAGCTCTCTTCTGGGATTCCCAGATAGGTTCCGATGGTGCAACCGCATGTGCCACGTGCCACTTCTCCGGTGGCTCAGATACACGCGATCGCAACCAGGCACATCCGGGAGCCCTGGGGATGTATCAGAACCACGCACCGAACTCGCAAATGACTTCCGAAGATTTTCCGTTGCGTCTACTCGAGGATCCTGATGTTGCCACTTCTGCAGTCCTGAGAGATTCCACCGAGGTGGGAGGCTCACAGGGAGTTCAAAAGTTTGGCTTTAGTGGAGTGTCCCTGGGACTCGATGGGATGGCCGATGGTGTCGACGACTGTTGGGGAGAGCCAGACCCACTCCACAATGTAGGAGGAATCAATGTTCGTCAGGTGACGGGTCGTAATGCCCCGTCCGCAGTCAATGCGATTCACTACATCGATAATTTCTGGGACGGACGTGCCCGCTCCGATTTCAACGGCAATGATCCCGGTGGTCAGGGAAATCCGGACGCTACGATCAGACAGATCGACCTCGACGGAAACATTTGTGCCTGCGGCATCACGATGGAGAAGGCCTCCTTGGCCTCCCAGTCGGTCGGCCCACCGCTCAGTGGCGTTGAGATGTCCGGTTCAGGACGTCATTTCAGAGATCTGGGTAAGAAAGCCTGCGCACTGATGCCACTTGCCGATCAGATGGTGGCTGCCGATGACGGCGTGCTCGGGGCCATGGCGATGTCCGGTGTCGATGGCGGTCCCGGACTCGCGACCAGTTATGTCGAGATGATCGAGGCGGCATTCCGTCCTGATTACTGGGCTTCCGATGCCATCTTCGATGCCGATGGCAATGTCATCGGTACTGGTACTCCTCAAGGACTGGATGAGTTCGCTCAGATGGAGATCAACTTCTCACTCTTCTGGGGAATCTCCGTGATGCTTTACGAAAGCACCCTGGTGTCCGACCAGACTCGTTTCGATGAATGGCTTGCAGGAGACGCCGAGGCTCTGTCTCCGGAAGAGGAAAATGGCCTCGATGCATTCTACAGCGGCGGCACCAAGTGTTCTCGCTGTCACTCCGGCCCTCTATTGAGTTCCGCCACCTGGGGCGAACTGAATCTGGATAATGGAGTTGGAGCCGGTCCGGTGATCGAAATCGACACCAATGGTACCGATGGCATCGGTGACAAGGGGTTCTTCAATATCGGAATTCGCACGATAGCTGAAGACGGTGGTCGAGCAGGGGTCGGGGAACTCACCTGGACATCTGGATTGCTCTCTGGCAATACTAATCTGCTTCCCGATGCACAGGTTGAAGATGTAGATCTGACGGATCCCGTCAAGAACGCGGGTGCTTTCAAGACACCCACACTACGAAACATCGAGTTGACCGGACCGTATTTCCACAACGGCAGTCAAGCGACATTGCTACAAGTGGTGCAGTTTTACACTCGTGGTGGCGACTTCGGTGGCGATGGAACGGACGTTCACAAGTTCGTCAATCCCATCGGCAAGCTCAGAAACAAGTTGCCGCGTCAAGAAGCCATGGCAGCGTTCCTGGTATCACTGACCGATGAACGTGTGCGCTGGGAGATGGCTCCCTTCGATCATCCAGAACTGGTAATCCCCAACGGTGCCGAGGGTGATTCGAATGCGGTCGTACCCGGTGGCATACATGAAGGAGAATCTGCCGACAATGCAGTGACCCTTCCGGCAACGGGTGCTGGCGGACGTGGTGACATCGGCGCTCCTCCGGTGATGGGTTTCCTCGGTGGTGGTGGGGGCAGTGGATCCGGTCCGCTCGGCGGAACCGAAGCCGATCCCATTTCCGATCTCGCCTGTTTTGAAACCAGTAATGGCGTGGTCATCTCCTGGTCCAATACCACCCCGATGAGCATGATCTCTCTGGAAATCGATCACGGTGGCGTGATGGGATTACAAGTGGTCACCCTCAGTGGAGACGCGACCAGTTTCGAGGAT
>JBBWWE010000119.1:0-2952 GCA_050256595.1 Planctomycetota bacterium | reverse complement strand
ACAAAGTGGGACGGCATCCTCTGGATAATTGCGATTAATCCATACCTGAGATGGTGCCAAAATAGAACCGAATTGTGAAATTGATCCGCTAAAAAGTTTGCCTGAGGATTTCCCCCCGACCCTGGGGGTGCGCAAGTAGTTCTCCCTCGATGTGGCGAAGGGAAACACCGACTGGCCACGGGCACGAGAATTGAGACTCCCCAGGTGTACGTCTTGTCGAAAACGTCTCGCCTGAGTAGATTGAAACCGATGCCAGGAGATACCAACAGGATCCTGCGCGATCCCGCTGCACTAATACCAGAGGTTCGGCCTCTACAAGCTCAATTGGGGTCATGATGCAGGAGTTTTACGCTTCAGCGATCCGCCAGACGGAAGGCGCGCTCTGTGATGAGTTGCGTGAAGGTGGATTCAAAAGTGTTCGGTTGAACCGCGGCGGGATCCCCTTTCGCGGCGAATGGAGTGAGGGATGGCGCGCCTGTCTCCAGAGCCGCATCGCACAGCGGATCCTCGTGTTGATGGGGCGAAGCCCTGTGACGACCGCGGATCAACTGTACGACGCAACTCGGGCGATCGACTGGACCCCGTATCTCACCAGCGAGCAGACGCTGTCGGTCAGTTGTGTGGCTGTCGGCAGCACACTCACCCACAGCGGTTTCATCGCATTAAGAGTCAAGGACGCACTTGTTGACCAGGTTCGTGATCTTGAGGGGGATCGCCCGTCGATCGATAAGGATGACCCGGATGTGCGGGTTTTTGTTTATCTGGCCAACGACAAGGCATCCTTTTACCTGGATATGTCGGGACAACCGCTTCATATGCGCGGCTATCGGGCCAGATCTGGCGAAGCACCACTACGCGAAAGCCTGGCCGCAGCGATCCTGCGAATGTCGGGCTGGGATCGCCAGTCAGCGCTGATCGATCCGATGTGTGGTTCCGGCACGCTGGCCATCGAAGCTGCACTCTGGGCATCGGGTATGGCACCTGGACTGGCGCGTGATCGTTTCGGCTTTGAGCGCTGGGCGAGTCATGGCGAGAAAGATGCCCTGGAAGTGCGTGCGCTGAGAGGCGCACTTCGCGCTGAAGTTACCGGACAGAAACCTGCTATCGTTGCTGCGGACATCGATTCCGGAGTTCTCGATATCGCTCGGGCAAATGCCAAGATCGCAGGGATCAAACTGGCTATCCGTGAGCAATCGGTGCTGAACCTGCAAGCCGACGGAGTCGCCCGAACGCTGGTGACCAATCCACCCTACGGTAGACGCCTGGAAACCGATCCGAGTTTCCCGGATCAGTTGGGCACTGTCATCCGCCGTCTCCATGGCTGGCGAGTCGCCATCCTCAGCGGTACCGACTCCTACGAGAAGGCCATCCAACTGACACCGAAGCACAAGATACCGCTCGTCAACGGTGATGTGGATTGCCACCTTCTGATCTACGAGGTCGAATGACCCCGTCTCTCATCTCGGTGCTTTCCACTCGTTGATCGACTGGTGGGCGATGCCACGCAGGAACTCGGTCCCTTCTTGATTGAGGCGCTTGAGCCCCCGGATGGGTAGAGGTTCCGGATCGCGCGAACGGGGATCGGTTCCGGAGATGGTGGCCTCGATCACCATCAATGACAGGTACATACCGGCAACGCTGGGGTGTTCTCGGTCTCTTGCGTACATGTCGAGATCGGGTTTTATCGACCGGGAATTTCTCCATGCCAGCCCGACAGGGGCGACCTCGACCTGTAACTCGGCAGACATTTCCCGATGGGCGTCGATGATCTCGTCCAGTGAGATCCAGTTGAGACGATCATATTCCCACGCCATGAACAGGATCGGCCGAGCCCCGACATCACGGACCGCTTGTACGAATTTTCGCGAGTATTTGCGGAACGAATCGACGTTCGTCTCGGGCAGATCTTCCTGCAGGATCACCACGTCCCAGTTGCCGGTAGCGATCTGCTGTGCGGCATCGGTCTGGGTCCACATCACCTCGAGAGAGGCTCCTCCACGGACGACAGAGGATGTTTCATATCCCAGCGGAGGGGTCATGGCATCGGAGAGGGCTTTCATGTGGCTCGACAGCCCACCGCGCCAGAAGGTAAAACTGTTGCCGACAAACAGTATGCGGCTGGGCTTTCTGACCGCAGGTGAGTTGGAGTGGTCCGGGGCTACCGTCTTGCAACCCGCCACGATCGAGGCGATCACCGCCAGCAGCAGCCAGCCGCGAGAGAATGACAGAGGAATCATCGGACCTCCCGCCGGGAAAGATGGCAGGTTTCAGCAGCAGAACAAGGCCAAGATAGCCGGAGGAATCGGATCCTCGAGTGGGGTATGCTGCCGCCCAAGGGGAAGGGGATCCTCGGATGCCACAGCTTACGCGAGTCCGCGTGATCTACGTCCTTCCAGTCACGCAATAACGGATCTGAAGGTCGATGTTTCTGTGGGACGATGAGGTGGGGGCGGGTGATCCGGTAATGCTAGCGGTGCTGGAACGAGAAATGGAGATAGGGGGTGAACTTCAGCCGCTAAACGGTCGATGAGGAGGATGAGGAGTAACCAGGCGGGGAACGGTCCTGTCTGACAGAGATGCTTGCAGGAGGCGACGACGATGGCTGCGGGGGATACTTCGAAGATCGACGTGGAGAAGATCTCGACGGTGGCACGTGCCTACGGCGATAGACACGGTCTGACTGATGCTGTCGAGCCATTGGCTTCTCATCGGTGGGACGGTGGTCGTGAACTGCCGGTTCTCCACCTCGATGACGTCTCCGGAATACCGTTTCTCAGCGGTGTCGAGGGAGTGGACGAATATCAGCACCGAGCACGAGTTCGGTGCGGAGACGGCGATCTGTTTGCCACCGTCACCGAACCTGCTGCAGGATACGAGGACTATTGCCTCCAGTACCTCGGCCTTGGCTCTCCCGAACATATCTTCGCGCGTCCCGAAACGGGTGCCCTGGAG
>JBBWWE010000118.1:0-2562 GCA_050256595.1 Planctomycetota bacterium | reverse complement strand
GCCAGCGGCCGATCGGGATTGGCGCGTTCGAGGTAATAGGTCGGAATGGTGTCGATGGTGATGGCGAGCACGCCGATCTTCAGTTTTCCCGCCTCGATGATGGTGGAAGCGCCAAAGACAGGGCTCCGGTCGTCTGCGTAGACCAGATTCGCCGACAGCAGCGGGAAAGTGGCGAGTTGCTCGAACTCTCGTAGTTGATCCAGACCGAGGGTGATGTCGTGGTGGCCCACCACCATCGCCTGATAACCCATGCGGTTATAGCTCTCGATGATGACCTTGGCCTTGTCGATCAACTGTTGCTTCTCGAAATCCTTCTTCTTGCCGTCGTCGGTTCCGAACAGGGTGTTGCCACCATCGAGCAGTACCAGGTTTTCATGGTGATAGCGCGCCTGGTGGATGTAGGCCGCCCTGCGCGTGAGTGAGCCCTGACGCACCTTCTTGCGCTTGCAGCCGCACACATCGACGTAACCAACGTTGTTGATGGAATAGACCAGGAACAAATCGTCGCTGCCGGCGGCAGTGTCCATTTCGTGACGGGGCGGATCGACACGTAGTGCTTGTGCCTCTGGTGCGGGCCCACGGAGAGCCGGAAGCACCAGCAGCAGCAGGATCAAAACCATCAGGAACTGGGGGGCGGATCGGTGCATCGTGGTCTATTTCCCTTCGCTTCGCTTCAGTGACGGACACGCGATCAGCGGGATCGCTTCCTTCGGATTGAACGATACCCGCGTCACTCTTGGATTATGACAGGACCAGCAAGCGGTGTCGCGGACCTTGGACCACGGATAACCGACCGGATTGCTCGGGTGGCGCGGATTCTGGCCATGACACGTTTCACACTGGACATCCTTCCAGCGTCCCGGCTCATGGGCATCGACGAAGGTCTCGCCGTAACCGGTCACATGACAGGGCATGCAGTCGTAACGGAATTGATCGCCGGATGCCTCCAGCGTCGCGTAGGCGTGGCCATGGCCGGTCTTTTTCCAGAAAGCGGTCTGCTGTGGATGGCATACGGCACAGGTGGTGGCACCGAGAAACTGACTGGATGGTTTGAATTCGAGTTCGCCCGCCTCGGGCGTGCGGTAACGAGTGGTTCTCATGAACTGCTGGATGAGCCGTTCCATCCCCGGGTGACGTCCGATGTGTGGCGGTAACGATGCGGTGGTGAGGTCGGCGATGTTGGATCCGACCGGGGCGTCCTCATCCCAGATGCTGATCCACTCCTTCTGTGATTCGCGCAGCCACAGATCGGCACGAGCCAGTTCCGATCCCTGACCACTCGGTTTCAGCAGCACCGTACCGGAGTTGAGGGTGGTCTTGATGTTCTGGGTGATCCAGGTGTTCTCGGAGCCACCGTGGGAGTTGGGTTCGACCACCACATCGATACCGGTCAACTCGGTGGCGAGCCGATCGACATCGGTGCGGTTGATATGACCGAGCACCACGCACAGATCGACCTCATCTCTCCTGGCTTCGACCTCCTTGGCGATTGCCGCGAATGGATCGGAGAAAGTGGCTCCGGTGCAGTGCTTCTCGATGAAACGATCGGGAGGGATGCGCATCGCCCCGACGACGAGGACCTTGCGCCCCTGGCTCTCGATCACCACCGATGCCAGGAAAGGCGCGGTGCCGTCAGCGTTCTTCATGTTGGCACACAGGATCGGGAACTTCATCCGGTCGGCGAGTTCCTGCAGGGTATCGAATCCGAGTGCCAGATCGTGTTCGCCGAGAGCGACCGCTGCGGTGTTGAAGCGGTTGTAGGCATCGATGAGCAACTTGCTCTTCTCCAGCATCTGCTTCTGCAAGAGAGGATTGGGATGCAGTCTTCCGAGGGAGAAGAGCCAGTCGCCGCCATCGACGATGAACGGCGTGATCCCCTCGGTCGCCAGTGAGTTGAGGTAGGTCATGCGTCTCGACAGACTGCCGAGCTTGATCTTTTTCTTCGGTCAGCCACACGGCTCGATGTAGCCGTAGTTGTGGACCGTTGCCAGCAACACAAAAGGCTTTTCTGTCGCTTCTTCGATGGTCTCTTCGATGGCGTCTTGATTTGCGTCCTGTGTGGTTGCTGCCGCTACTTTTTCATCCGCATCACCGGAACGCACGGCTGTCATCCACAGCAGTGGAACGGCGAGCAAAAACAGTAGCAGAGCCTTCATCGTCATCTTTATTCCCACAGCCCGATCAGGGGCATGTCTCCCTGCACGGCAGAGCGTCGGCAGCATTTTTCGGATAAACCAATGTCATCTCGACTCCGGCCCCGGCGGCCAGACGAGACAGTGTCAGCACCGAATCCTCGATGGTGATGGTTCCATCGCCGTTGAGATCTCCGGCGGCCAGGCAGCGCGGTTGCGGTCCATCCTGGTGGAGCCAGTCGAACAGGCTCTGGAAGTCGGCCCAGTCGAAGCGTCCATTGGCATCGACGTCGCCGCTGATCAGCGTGAGGGATACGACAGCAGGGGCATCGGCCGAATCGGTGGCAAACGGAAACAGCCCCGGAAACAGCATCACCAGCAAGACCAGCGCTGCAGCGGTGGTCGACCATTGATTCACGGAACTGAAATC
>JBBWWE010000117.1:0-10144 GCA_050256595.1 Planctomycetota bacterium | reverse complement strand
TGCAAGACGATCTGATGCGTTTGTTTGCCAGTGATCGTGTTTCCTCGATGCTCAAACGTCTCGGGATGGATGAGGGTGTGGATATTTCTCATCCGATGGTTACCCGTGCCATCGAAAAGGCACAGAAGAAGGTCGAGGCCCGGAACTTCGAGATCCGCAAGAACCTGCTCGAGTACGACCAGGTGATGGATAGCCAGCGCAAGGTGATCTACGAGGTTCGAGATCGGATCCTTGCCAGCGACAACCTGATGAAACTGGTGGAAGAGCACTTCGAGCAGGTGATCGAGTCCTATGTCATGGGGCTTTGCGAGATCGAGGACCCTGACCAGGACATTGGCGAATCGCTGACCGAGTTCCTTGCCAGTCGTTATCAACTCGAGATGCCTTCTTCGGCCCTTGCCGAGGGTGAGCCGGAAGATTGGATAGAACCCGTCACCGGGGCGTGGATGCAACTGATCGAGCAAAAGAGGCAATCGGCTGGAGACGAGCAGTTTGATCGTCTGCTTCACTACATCTTGTTGCGGGCTGTCGATGAGAAGTGGAAAGAACATCTTCATGCGATGGACCAACTCCGGACCGGAGTCGGGATGCGTGGCTATGCTCAGGTCGATCCGAAACTGGAATACAAGCGCGAGGGTTATCTGCTCTTTGCCCGCATGTTGGAGCAGTTGCGAGAAGAGACTTCATCCATCATTTCGAGAAT
Organism: Planctomycetota bacterium; assembly: GCA_050256595.1. Taxonomy (GTDB): domain Bacteria; phylum Planctomycetota; class UBA8108; order UBA1146; family UBA1146; genus UBA1146. The sequence goes on along the minus strand of JBBWWE010000117.1, from coordinate 9,441 downwards.
ACGTATCGAATCGGTGGATGAGTCAGAGGAGCAGAAGCGATTGGCGCAGACATGGAGTGGTCAGTCCGAGGGCGTATCCTCGGATGCGGCACAACGACAGTTCGAATCTCATGCAGAGAAGATGCAGCAAGGTGTTCAGGGTTCGCAGGGGACGAGCACCTTGAATACGATTCGTAATGAGCAACCGAAGGTAAAAAGGAATGATCCCTGTCCCTGTGGAAGCGGCAAGAAGTTCAAGCATTGCTGCGAGAGGAAGTGAGGGGATCGATGGGGAGTGTAGATTGAACGGGGAGAATGTGCGGCGAACGGTCGGCCGCGCAGGTGGGGTGAAGGATCGCAGAGCCCATCGATCAAAACCCGGATTGAGATTGCTCGGCTTTTTACTCGATTTTCCGATGACAGCCGCACTTCTATTGCTCTCGCCGTGGCTCCTTCAGTTGGTTTTCTTTCGTGGCAGATCTATTGGATCGCTGAAGCAAAGGTTCGGTTGCTGGAGCATCTCGCTTCCAAGTCGCGACAGGATCTGGATTCACGCCGCCAGCGTCGGCGAGGTCAGGGCGACGATCCCGCTCGTTGATGGGTTTCGTCGCTCGCGCCCCGGGGCAGAAGTGGTGATTTCCACCATGACTACCGGAGCCAGAGATCTTGCCGAGCAGTTGCTTCCCGATGCACAGATCCGGCTCTTTCCTCTCGATTTCTCCCTGTGCGTCCACGGGGTCCTGTCGAAACTCCGACCCGATGTGGTTGTCCTGGTCGAACTGGAACTGTGGCCGAATCTGCTGCTGGCGTGTCGCACCCGGTCGATTCCGGTGGTGATCGTCAACGGTCGGATCTCGTCTTCTGGTGAGAAACGACTTTCGATGTTCGGAGCAATAACAAGATGGTTGATGCGAGTTCCAGCGCAGGTTTGCGCGCGCGGCGAACGGGATGCGGAACGCTTTCTGGCGCTCGGAGTTCCACCTGAACGGCTCATGATCACCGGAGATTTGAAACACGATGCCATCGTTGGCCCGGATCCTCTGCAGGCAAGAGAAGTCCATGATAAAAATGTAGGATTCGCTGAAGGGGGATTCAGGTGGGTTGCAGGATGCACCCACCCCGGCGAAGAAGAGATTGTACTTGCCGCACATCGCGATCTTCTTCTCGAACGACCCAACAGTCAGTTGATGGTTGCTCCTCGCCATGTCGAACGAGCAGAATCGGTTCTCATGCTAGCAAGACGGATGGGTTTCGATGCGGCTCTGGAATCGAATGCCACTCCTCGGGGTTGTTGTGTGCTGGTTGTCGATCGAATCGGTCGGCTCGATGATGCCTACAGAATCGCGGATGCTGCCTTCGTCGGTGGCAGTCTGATCGCTCGCGGCGGGCACAACATACTCGAGCCGGTGGCGGCTGGTTGTGTATGTTGTCATGGCCCGTCGATGGAGAACTTCACGGAGATGGTGGAACTGTTGCGAGAAGTCGGTGCCACCGAGCCACTCGAAGGACCGGATGATCTTGCGCCCTTACTCCAGAAGTGGGCAGCAGATCAGAACCTGCGACAACGGGGTCGCGATCAGTCCAGTCGGGTACTGGAGCAAGTCGGAGGGGCAGCACAGCGTTGTCAGGAAGTTCTCGATGGGTTGCTGATCTGAACCTGATCCGGTTGGCTCGAGCGGAACTAGTCGATAGAGTATCTCGATCAATAACCGCTGCACGGAAGGAACGCAGATGTCGGTCGAGAATGCCCTTTTTACATCTGAATCGGTCTCCGAGGGACACCCTGACAAGATTGCCGACCAGATCTCGGATGCCGTGCTCGATGCCTACCTCAGCGGAGATCCCGATAGCCGGGTGGCTTGCGAAACGATGGTCACCACCGGCCTTGTGGTGGTGGCGGGCGAAGTCACCAGCAGCGCCACCATCGATATTCCACAACTGGTTCGGGGTGTGATTCGTGACATCGGTTACACCGATTCAGCGATGGGATTCGATGCGGATACCTGCTCCGTCATGGTTGCTCTCGACAAGCAGAGTCCTGACATCGCGATGGGAGTCGATAAGGATGGAGCGGGTGATCAGGGGTTGATGTTCGGATATGCATGCGACGAAACTCCGGAGTTGATGCCGATGCCAATTTCGTTGTCCCACAAGCTGGTTGCGGAGCATGCGAAGATTCGTGCGGCAGGTGAGGCTCCCTTCCTACGCCCCGATGCGAAGAGTCAAGTGACGGTGGAATATTCCGGGGGAGTACCAAAGCGAATCGAAGCTGTGGTGTTTTCTTCGCAGCATTCAGAAGATGTATCTAACGAGGTTCTGCATCAGTTCGTCAAGGAGCGGATCATCGCGGCGGTCATCCCTGCTGAACTTCTCGATGAGAAGACACGGTACTACGTCAACCCCACTGGCCGCTTCGTCGTCGGTGGACCCCAGGGAGACTGTGGCCTGACCGGTCGTAAGATCATCGTTGATACCTACGGAGGAATGGGACGTCATGGAGGGGGAGCTTTCAGCGGTAAAGATCCCTCCAAGGTAGATCGGTCCGCATCTTACATGGCCAGGTTCGTTGCCAAGAACATCGTGGCGGCGGGGCTTGCCAGCAGGTGTGAGGTGCAACTGGCTTACGCCATCGGAATCGCAGAACCGATGTCGGTGCTGGTCGATTCCTTCGGCTCCGGAACGATTCCAGACGGTGAACTGCAGCGGCTGGTGCGACAGGTGTTCGATCTCACTCCCGCCGGCATCATCTCGTCTCTCGATCTGAAACGACCCATCTACCGCGCTACAGCGGCTTATGGGCACTTTGGCCGGGAAAACGAGGGATTCCCCTGGGAGGGCACCGGCAAGGTCGAGCAGTTGAAGTCTCTCGCTTCACAGGTGGCGGGTAACTGAGCAGTTTCAACTCAGTCCGGGTCGGTTTTCATCGTCTCCGTCTTCGATGGTGTATCCCGGTTCTGCCACAGCGGATTCGGCATCATCGAAGGAGTCCCTTCGACTCGAGCCAGCATTCGATCGATTCGATCGATCCATCGCCGAGACGATGACCATCCGAGTGCCACTCCAACTCGACGTCGGCCCCGGCTTCTGAGAGGATCCGGAATGATTCCCTTACCGGTTCCGGTCGGGTTAGCGGATCATTTTCATCGTGGAGAAGCAGCACCGCAGGTAACTCTCCCGAGGTGAGTTCATCTTCGAGAAACTCGTGCTTGAGACGAGCAGAGGAGATGATGCAACTTGCGAATCGTTCCGGATGCCTGCAAGCGATGAATCCTGCCATGTATCCACCCTGGCTGAAGCCGAGAAGTATTGTACTGGCGCCCTCGATACCCTCGGTGCCGAGAACCGTTTCAACGAGAGCGAGGAGGTCCTTCTCTGACTTCTGCATCGAGGTGAGGAACCGTTCCTGGTCGCCGGTGTAGATGTACCAGGAATGCCCTTCACGGATCGTGTCGCGCTCTCTCACTTCATGGCGATAGGGGCCATCCGGGATCAACAGTGCCACTCCGCGTTTGGTGAGATGCTGCAGATGTCGAGCCAGTCCGGAGCCATCCTGGCCCATGCCGTGCAGGGCGATGAGGCAAGATGTCACTCGCCCCTCAGGCGGAATCCATCGCCAGGCGACATCGTCTTCAAACTTGCGATGATTGAGTTGAATTCGCTCCAGGAGATCCTCCTGTCGATCCTCGCTGCCAGATCGACTCGCGTGTAAAGAACTTCGATTGTACGGTAATCCTCCGAATGTCGGGAGATCAGTTCCTGCTGGCGAACCCGACTGGAACCAGAAATGGAGAAGACGATGCATGAGGAGATGACTTCCGCCTCGATTCGCCTGGGGGATGTGGCTCCAGATTTTGAAGCGGTGACGACTCACGGACCGATTCGATTCTCCGACTGGCAAGATGGTCGTTGGGCGATTCTCTTCTCCCACCCGGCAGATTTCACTCCCGTTTGCACCACCGAGTTCGTCGAGTTCTGTCGGATCCAGACGGATCTGGCGGATAAAGGGGTGGCGCTAATCGGTTGTTCCGTTGATAGCTTGCATTCCCATATTGCATGGGTCCGTGACATTGAAGAAAAGTTTTCGGTCGAGATCGGGTTTCCCGTGATTGCAGATCTCGACCAGAAGGTATCTCGCCTCTACGGAATGGTTCACCACCCGACGATGGCGACCTTTCCAGTACGAACCGTCTTCTTCATCGATGGAAGCCGCAATGTGCGAGCGATGATCACCTATCCACCGGAGGTCGGCCGTTCCTTCACCGAGATCGTACGAGTGATCGATGCCCTGCAGGTCGTCGATCAACACGGAGTCTCGTGCCCGGCGAACTGGACTCCGGGCGAGGATGTCATCGTGGCTCCACCGACTTCAGTGAAAGAGGCCCAGAGCCGAGTGGAAGACCCAGATCTGGACACTCCTGCATGGTACCTGGCACGCCGCAGGATCGAGTGATCCCGGGGTCATGAGTGGCTCTCTTCAGGGACAGTTCATGTAACTATCGCAGTCGATACCGGATTCTCCGGCGGGGTCTGCTCCACAGCTAGGCCATGGTGAACCGGGGGCATCGCCGTCGAGGAACTGGTGATTGATCAGATAGATCACGTCGCCGAGATCGACCGTGAAATCACTGTTGGCATCGGCAGCCGAACTGCAGTCCGGAGTGAGGCCGTCGTCCAAGAAGTAATTGATCAGGTAGATTGCATCTGCCAGGTTGAGCGTTCCGTCACCATTTCCATCGCCGCGGATGAAAGCCACGGCATCGACGAAGCAGAGGGTGCCGCCTATCAATGCTGGCATCGTTGAAATTCCGTCGATGGTCAAGATGTTGTGGATGACAGGCTGTCCCATCCCGTTGACGGGGCTTACTTCGGAACAACTCCCGATCAGGGCATTGTCCGCCACCACTTGGAGAGTGAAGCGAACGATCGAATTCCCGCTACCCGGAGCCAGTGTCTGGCCGGTGAAGGGCGGGCTGAAATCGAAGATCGCGGCGCAGGCTGCCCAACCGATTCCTGGTTGGAAATTGTCATCGTGGGTCGATGTGAAGAACTCGACCTCCAGTGGTGCCAGCAGGATCTCGATATCGAGTCCACTGGTATCTTCAGAGACGTGCGAGAAGATGGTGGAATCCCAACTGATGGCACTCTGGAAGCCCTGGATGTGTAATTGATTGTTGAGTCGAACGATGGCCTCGGCATGGGAACCGGGGATTGCCGTGGAGTCATCGATCCACATCAAATCCTGGGCCATTGAGACGGTCGAGATCGACAGGACAGCCACAAAGATGGCTATCACGGGGGCGTGACGCATGTTTCCTCCTCTGAGAGGGGCTTATGAACCGTTAGCGAGGGCGCAGGGGGGGCCGTAACTACGGTTCAGGGGATGTTGAGGTCGTTTCAGTCCAGCAGCAGCTGAAGGATCAGCAACCGCTCGGGAGTACACAATCTAGAGAATCTTCGGAAGGATCGAGTCCACAGTTGAAGGGTCCAGGGGCTCCCGGAATCGGTCCACCCACGAAGAGGTAATTCAGCAAGTAGATGGCGTCCGAGATGTCGAGTCCACCATCGTCGTTGACGTCGGCAGAATCCATGCAACTCGGCATGTCTCCGGAGACGAACAGCCAGTTCATCAAGTACAGGGCATCCGCCAGGTCGATACCGGTATCTCCATTGGCGTTACCTCTGCGGAATCCAGGCTGATCGAGAAATTCAACGATACCGTTCTCCAGTATCGGAGCGATCGAGAGTCCATCGAAGATCACATAGTTGAATGCCGGTCCGGAGGTGCAATTTGGATCTGCCGGTGGGCACGATGGGAGTTGGTAGGAATTGTCGAGGACGATCTCCGTTGTGGTCCCCAGTAGATCCGGATCGGCGGGAGTCTGGAAAGTGAGACGTATCAGACTCTGCCCATCTCCTCCCGGAAGGACCTGTCCTCCGAAGGGCGGCAGAAAGTCGAAGATTGCCGCAAATGTTGCCAGCCCGATTCCTGGTTCGATGGCAGGGTCGAGGGCAGGGTAGAAAAGTTCGATTCCCCCCGGGGCTCCTGGGCCGCCGGGAAGCAACGCATCGAGGGTCAATCCGGAGTACCAATCTGCTCCGGAAGCAGGTACCTGGAGGTCCAAGATGGTGTTGTCGTAAGAAATCGCCGCCTGGAATCCCTGGATTTCATCTTCGTGGTCGTAGCGTAGCGTGGCGGTGACCGTGCCACCTGGAGTTGCGGCGATGTTACCGAAGTAGAAAGTGTGCAGGTTGTTGATGGTGAAAGATCCATCTACCAGGGACGGGACCACCGAGAAACCACCAGAAGAAAGCACGTTATCGATCGGAGGATCTCCCAGACCGTTGACGAACTGGATCGGGATTACGGAGGGGAGACTGCTGGCGCTAACGGAGAAATTCATCCTGAGCAGAGCGTTCTGATCATCGGGAGAAGCCGGTAGCGTGGCGGGAGGGTTGGTCAGATCACCGTAGGAGAAGATCACACCTGCCAGCAGGACACCGGTCGTTGTATCGATGGAGATACCTGCGAAATCGGGATCCGAGCCCGAGAGCAGCGCGGAGACCGCGGTGTCTTGAAAATCAGCTCCACTGAGATCGAGATCGGTCGGGTCGTACTGGATTCCGACGGCGTAACCTTCGATTCCCGAGTCATGGCTGGCGCGAACGAAACAGGAAACGTCTGAATCGCCGGCATTTGCTGCAGCGTTGTCGATGCTGAGCACATCTGCAGCGGCAGCGAATTGCTGGATCAGGCCACAGACCATGACCAGAAGCATGAATCGGTAAAAGCAACGGAACATCTCGAAAACTCCTCGCAGCGGACGTATCGGGGCACATCGACCGGATTCTCGGACGATTCCATCCTATCACCTCGGGGTTCTCGATCCACACCTCAGCGATCAGGTCCCGGGCACGGGATTTGCCGTGGAGGGGCCTTCAGTCGGCAAAAATTGGGCCCCGGAGGGTTGAGGCTCCGGGGCCCAGGATTCAATGCGAGGTTGATCTTGAAACAGATTTCACTTACTGGTCGTCTGCGTCGCCGTTACAGCCGATTCCGTCACCCGTGGTGGGATCGATTCCAAGGTCCGGGAACGGTGCCATTGGAACGGCTCCACCAGCGAACTGGTAGGAGAATATCCATACCGCGTCACCGACGCTGATCTCTCCGTTATCGTCCAGGTCACAGGAATCCAGGCAACCAGGTGTGGCGCCGCCCTGGAAGAGGTACTGCAAGACGGAAATTCCGTCAGCGATGTTGACGATTCCGCCGTCGCTATTGCAGTCACCCCTGACGAAGGGGTTGAAATCAACGAGTTCGATCGCGCCGTTGACGAGATTCGGAGTTTCGGCGTAGTTCGCATCAACAATCTTGTTGGTGATCGGAGGAGTCCCCGCCGATTCGACAAAGTTGACCGGTGTGGTCAGAGGAGCAGTGGCTCCGCCAAGGTCAGCACTGACGTCGAATTGCAGGTTAAGAACTTCCTGATTGTCGCCAATCGGAATGTCCACGGAAGTATCGAGAGCCATGATCAGGCCCGCAGCGATTTCTCCGGCATCCAGGTTCTCGGACAGAGCGACGAACTCAGCAGAAGCTGCAACGCCTGAAGCCTGGACACTGGTGAGAGTCATGAGAATCGGGTCGTATTCGCCCGCGATCTGGAAGCCATCGAGAGATCGTACGGTCGAGATCAGCAGCGGAATGTCTGCGGTCTGTCCGACGACACCCATGCCCTGACCGAAGATCAGGTAGTTGGGGCTGAGGATCTGGAAACTGGCTCCGGTTGTGACGGGATCAACGCTATTGCCGTCGATCACGAGCACGGTACTGACCGGGGGGGCTCCCGCAGTGCAGAATTCGACATCGCAGGAGGAGCCGACATCGCCGGTAACCAGGTAGTTCACATCCAGTAGACCGAAGTCCTGGACCTGGCTGACAACGGCACAACCTGTGAAGCAGATGACGACTCCGGACATGACCGCTTCGTCGGACAGGATCGTGGTTTCGAAATCAGGCATTTCACCGTTCTTGACGGTACTGGCTTCTAATCCGAGCTGGGCACTGACGGCAATCATGCCGGTATCGTTGCACAAACTCAGACTCCAGCCCTGAATCTCAGCGACTTCCAGGACGTTCAACTTTGCCGTTGCGGTGAAGGTGTCTCCACCAAACACGTTGCCACTATCCATGTGCATCTCGAATGCCGGGTTCTGGGCGAATCCAACACTACCCATGCCGAAAATCAGGATGAGAACACACATCCTGCAAATATTTTCGCGTATGAAATTACGCATTACTCGTTCCTTCCTGTTGTCGGCTTTGAAGTACCGACCAACCTCGCTTATGACTTCTCCCCTAACATTGGGTGGGGAGTTGTTAATTAATTTCTCAAGGCTGTGTATCACAGCCAGAATCATCACTTACACAGGTTGGGAGCAGATCTGCAGTCGGATCAGGTCCGTCATTGATCGGACCCGGATCAGATGGGGCATCGCCAAACTTGAACAACCAGTTCAAGACGAAAACAGAGTCTGCAAGATTGATGAGTCCATCGTCATTGCTGTCGCAGGCATCCGAGCACAGAATCGGCAATCCAGAGAATTGCGAACCGATACCTGTAGCAACGTCTGCAAGATCGACCTTGTCGTCGCTGTTGCAGTCTCCCCTCTGGAAGATCTCCTGGGGCACGACGAGGACAGTGGTGTCGATCCGTTCGAAGTCCTGAACGGATCTGTAGTCGATGACAACGTTGTTGTAGAGGAAAACGCTACCGTTTCCGTTGATGTCATCGCAGAAGTTGATTTCCTGGAGTTCGTTGCACTCGGCTGTTTCATCGACGGTGACGCTGATGGTACCGAGCAAGAGATTCTCATCGGTCGGCGGCAGTGTTTGTCCCTCGAATGGCGGCAAGGCATCCAGCAGTATCGCCAGGATCAACTCGCCGGTTTCTCCGTCGGAGCAGTCGTCGTCCACCTGATGGTTGATGTATTCGGCCCCGACCGATTCAACGATTGAGTCCTCGAGTGTGAAGGTTCCTTCCTCGAGCGTGAGATCGCAGTCATAACAGACGGTGATCGTCAAACCCTGGATTTCATCCTCTGGATCGGAGTAGTAGAAGCGGAGCAATCCGGTCTGTCCGTGGTATGCGTAGTTTCCAACTTCTGCATCGAATTCGATCTCAGCGGTCACGATCGTATCGTCCTCGGGAGGAGGTTCGATCGCCAAGCATGTGAAGAGCCCGCTTTCGAGCCAAGGAAACAGTGAAAGGCCTCCGACCACGATCACGTTATCCAGCGGAGGTTCTCCGATGTAGCCATTGATCAGGGTCAGTGGGGTGACCAGGTCACTCTCGGGTAGGTAGATGATCTGGTTACAACTGTAGCGGTAGGTCGCGATGTGGTTATCGACTCCGGTTTCGATCGTCTGCCCATCGAATGGTGGCTGGAAGTCCATGACCACTCCGA